>SKMG01000184.1 GCA_007121175.1 Trueperaceae bacterium
CAGAAGGCGCTGCTCGAGGAGCACGGCCTGCAGCTGTTCGCCATCTCGAACCACCTCGCCGGCCAGGCCGTGTGCGACCGCATCGACGAACGTCACCGCGACATCTTGCCGCCACACGTCTGGGGCGACGGCGACCCCGAAGGGGTGCGCCAGCGCGCCGCCGAGGAGATGATCGCCACCGGCAGAGCTGCGGCCGCGCTGGGCCTGAAGATCGTCAACGGCTTCACCGGCTCGTCGATCTGGCACTCCATCTACGCCTTCCCGCCGACCTCGCAGGCCTACTGGGACGCCGGCTTCGAGGACTTCGGCCGCCGCTTCAAGCCGATCCTCGACGCATATGAAGAGCTGGGCGTGCGGTTCGGGCTCGAGGTGCACCCCACCGAGATCGCCTTCGACATCGCGTCGGCCGAGCGCGCGGTGGCGGCGGTCGACGGGCACAGCGCGTTCGGCTTCAACTACGACCCCTCGCACCTCGGTTACCAGGGCGTCGACTACGTCGAGTTCATCCGGCGCTTCCGTGAGCGCATCGTTCATGTACACATGAAGGACGCCTGGTGGGGACGCGGCGACGGCAGTGCCGGCGTGTTCGGCGGCCACACGGGCTTCGGCGACGCGCGCCGCTATTGGGACTTCCGCAGCGTCGGCCGCGGCGACATCGACTTCGAAGAGGTCATCGTCGCGCTCAACGACATCGGTTACCAGGGGCCGCTGTCGGTCGAGTGGGAGGACGCGCGCATGGATCGGGTGCACGGCGGTCGCGAGTCCGCCGAGTACTGCCGCACCATCGACTTCGCTCCCTCGGGCATCGCCTTCGACGCCGCCTTCGAACGAGCCGACGGATGAGGCGGCGCCTGCGCTACGGCATGGTGGGCGGCGGCGAGGGCGCCTTCATCGGCGCGGTGCACCGCCATGCCATGGCCCTCGACCACCGCTACACGCTGAGTGCCGGCGCGCTCTCCTCCACCCCGGAGAAGGCCGTGCGCTCGGCCGAGGCGCTCGGCCTCCTCAGCGACCGCTCCTACGGCACCTGGGAGCAGATGCTCGAGGGCGAGCTGAAGCGCCCCGAAGGCGAGCGCATCGACCTCGTCGTGATCGTCACGCCGAACCACGTGCACTTCCCGGTCGCGAAGGCCTTCGCCGAGGCCGGCATCCACGTGGTGTCCGACAAGCCGCTGGTGCACACCGCCGCTCAAGCCGCGGAGCTCGAGCGCATCGTGCAGGAGCGCGGCATCGTCTTCGGCGTCACCTACAACTACACCGGCTATCCGCTCGTGAAGGAGATGCGTCGGCTCGTGCAGGACGGCCGCATCGGCGTCGTGCGCAAGGTGGTGGTCGGTTACCACCAGGGCTGGCTCGCCGAGAAGCTCGAGGACACCGGAGCGAAACAAGCCGAGTGGCGCACCGATCCCGAGCGCAGCGGCGTCGCTGGCGCCATGGGCGACATCGGCTCGCACGCCGAGAACCTCGTTGCCACCGTCACTGGGCTGGAGCTCGAGGCGGTGTGCGCCGACCTCACCACCTTCGTCCCGGGCCGACGACTCGACGACGACGGCAACCTGCTACTGCGCTTCCGTGGCGGAGCGAAGGGCGTGATGATCGCCTCGCAAGTCGAGATCGGCCACGAGAACGACCTGGTGCTGCAGGTCTACGGCGAGACCGGTTCGCTGCGCTGGCACCAGGAGAACCCGAACGAGCTGTGGCACGCCCCGCTCGATGAGCCGGTGCGGCTGCTGCGGCGCGGCAACGCCTACCTCTGCCCCGAGGCCGCGGCGTGCACCCGGATCCCTTCCGGGCACCCGGAGGGCTACCTCGAGGCATTCGCGAACGTCTACGGTGAGATCGCCGCAGCGATCGGGCGGCATGCCGAGGGCGGGGACCCGAGCGGCGACTACCCCGGCGTCGCCGAAGGTGCTCGCGGGGTGCGCTTCATCGAGACCGCCGTCGTGAGCGCAGCGAGCGCCGAGAAGTGGACGCCGTTCCCGAGCACACCATGAGCCCTGGAGACCGCATGGACGCCTTCACGCCCACGCCTACCGATCGCTTCACGTTCGGGCTCTGGACCGTCGGCAACCCGGGCCGCGATCCCTTCGGCGAGCCGACCCGCGCCCCACTCGACCCCACCTACACGGTCGCGAAGCTCGCCGAGCTCGGCGCGTACGGGGTCAACCTCCACGACCACGACCTCGTGCCCGACGGCACTCCGGCTGCGGAGCGAGACCGCATCGTGGGGCGCTTCCAGCGCGCGCTGCACGATCACGGCCTGGTGGTGCCGATGGCGACCACCAACCTCTTCACCGATCCCGTGTTCAAGGACGGCGCCTTCACCAGCGCCGACGCGAGAGTCCGCCACTACGCGTTGCAGAAGACGATGCGGGCGCTCGACCTCGGCATCGAGCTCGGCGCGCACACCTTCGTCTTCTGGGGCGGCCGTGAGGGCGCCGAGGTCGACGCCGGCGGCAAGCTGCTCGACGCGCTGCGGTGGTACCGCGACGCGCTGGACTACCTCTGCGAGTACGCCCTCGACCAGGGCTATGAGGTGCGTTTCGCGCTCGAGCCGAAGCCCAACGAGCCGCGCGGTCACGCCTTCCTGCCGACGGTGGGCAGCGCGCTCGGCTTCATCGCCACGCTCGCACACCCCGAGATGGTCGGGCTCAACCCCGAGTTCGCCCACGAGACGATGGCGGGGCTGTCGTTCCCCCACGCGTTGGCCGCGGCGATCGACGCCGGCAAGCTGTTCCACGTCGACCTCAACGACCAGGTGATGTCGCGTTTCGACCAGGATCTGCGCTTCGGGGCCGAGAACCTCAAGAGCGCCTTCTTCACGGTGATGCTGCTCGAGGAGCACTACGACGGTCCACGCCACTTCGACGCGCACGCGCTGCGCACCGAGGACGAAGAGGGCGTGTGGGCCTTTGCCTTGGGCTGCATGCGGACCTACAAGCTGCTGGCGGCCAAGGCAGCGCGATTCTCGGCCGACGAGGAGATCCAGGCCCTGCAGGGCGCCTACCGCGTCGACGATCCAGAAGCTGCGTGGCCGCCGCGCTATGCGGCGTCGCACGCCGAGGCCCTCAAGGGCCGCTCGTTCGACCTGCCGCCCCTGCGCGAGCGCGGCCCCGGGCTCGAACGCCTCGATCAGCTCACGGTCGAGCTGCTGCTGGGTGAGCGCTGATGGCGGATCTGGTGTTGGGTGTCGACCTCGGCACCTCGGGCGTCGGCGTGGTGGCGCAGACCGCCGACGGCCGCGTCCTGGCGCGTGCCGACGCTCCGCTGAAACTGACGACTCCGCGGCCCGGTTGGACCGAGCAGGACCCCGACGACTGGTGGAGCGCCGCCGAGACGGCGCTCGCGGAGGTTGCCCGCGAGGTCGGCGGCGAACGGATCGCCGCCATCTCCCTCGCCGGCCAGATGCACGGCATGGTGGCGCGCGACCGGCGGCAACGCGCCGTCCATCCGGCACTGTTGTGGAACGACCAGCGCACCAGCGCCGAGGTCGACGAGATCCACGCGCGCGTGGGCCGCGAGCGGCTGATCGAGCGTGGTGGCAACCCGGCGATCACCGGCTTCCAGCTGCCGAAGGTGCTGTGGCTGCGGCGGCATGCTCCCGAGGCCTTCGCGAGCGCCGCCCTGATCATGCTGCCGAAGGACGATCTGGGGCTGCACCTGACCGGCGAGGCGATCGCCGAACCCTGCGACGCCTCGGGGACCGGGCTCTATCACCTGGGGACGGGGACCTGGGATGAGGAAGTGCTCGGCGCGCTCGATCTCGATGTCCGACTGTGGCCGCGCCTCGTGACCTCGACGACCATCGTCGGTGGCCTACGTGGGGCGCTGGCTACGACCCTTGGGATGCCGGCGGACGTGCCAGTGGTGGCAGGCGCCGGCGACAACGCCGCGGCGGCCACCGGGTTGGCGCTCGGCAGCGCCAACCCGGACGTCGGCAGCGTGAGTCTGGGCACCAGCGGCGTACTGCAGACGCCCTCGGCCGCCCCGACCCCGCATCCCGAGGGTCGCGTCCACCTCTTTGCGCACGCCGACGGCGCCTTCTTGCTGCTCGGCGTCACCCTGGCCGCGGCCGGCAGTCTGCGCTGGTACCGCGACACCTTCGCCCCGGGCCGCTCGTTCGACGAGCTCGTGACCGAGGCCGCCAGCGCGCCGGTCGGCGCGGGCGGCGTGACCTTCAAGCCCTACCTGGCCGGCGAGCGCACCCCGCACCTGCGCGCTGATCTACGAGGCTCGTTCCACGGCCTCTCGCTCGCGACCGATCACGCTCAGGTGGTGCGCGCAGTGCTCGAGGGTGTCGCGTGCTCGTTGCGCGAGGCGCTCGACGTGATGACTCCCCTGGCACGGCCGGAGCGGCTGCTGGCCACCGGCGGCGGAGCGGCGAGCGACGCCTGGCTGACGATCCTCGCCGACACGCTGGCGCTACCGCTCGGCCGGCCAGTCGACCCGCAGGGAGCGCCGCTGGAGGTCGGCGCCGCGGAAGGCGCTGCCTGGCTCGGCTGGCAGGCCCTGGGTGAGGCGCCCGAGCGCAGCCCGCGCGCCGACGTCTGGTTCGAGCCAGCCGCCGAGCGGGCCGAAGCCACGGAGGAGGCCTACGCGCGGTACGTGGCCGTAGGGGTCTGAGGCCACGCCGGAGCCACCAGCAGCCGAGGCCGCGAGCGCCGCCCTGAGCCGGTTGCCGCCAGCAGCTGGGGCCGCGGGCGCCGCCCTGAGCCGGTTGCCGCCAGCGTGTCGACCGTCACCCACGCCGGCGGCGACCGTCTCGAGCGCGCCTCAGCGCTAGGCTGTGGCGTGATCGACCTGCATACCCATCACGAACGCTGCGGGCACGCGCTCGGCGAGCTCGAGGACTACGCTCGTGCGGCGCTGCGGCGCGGCCTCACCACGCTCGGCATGAGCGACCACGCGCCGCTGCTGCTCGAGG
>SKMG01000412.1 GCA_007121175.1 Trueperaceae bacterium
AGCTCCGCTCGATCGCCGGCGCCGCTCGATCGCCAGCGCCGGCTCAGCCGAGCTTGAGCGACACGTACTTGACCTCGAGGTACTCCTCGATGCCCCAGGGCCCGCCCTCGCGGCCGATGCCGGACTCCTTGACGCCACCGAAGGGAGCGTAGGGGGCCGAGGGTACGCCGTCGTTGACGCCGACCAAGCCGTACTCCAGGGCCTCGGACACGCGGATGGCGCGGGCCAGGTCGCGGGTGTAGAGGTAGGCGGCCAGGCCGAACGGCGTGTCGTTGGCTGCCGCGATGGCCTCCGCTTCGGTCGAGAACCGCGCCAGCGGCGCGACCGGCCCGAAGGTCTCCTCGTGCATGATCGCCATGTCGTCGGTCACGCCGGTGAGCACCGTGGGGCGGTAGTAGCGGCCGCCGGTGGCGCGTCCGCCGGTCACCACCGTCGCTCCCTTGGCCACCGCGTCGTCGACGTGCTCGAGGACCTTCGCGAGCCCGGCGCCATCGACCAAGGGGCCGATGTCCGTGCCATCCGCCAGCGGGTCGCCCATCTCCAGGGCGTCGACCGCGGCCGCGAAGCGCTCCGCGAAAGCCTCGAAGATGCCGTCCTGAACGTAGATTCGGTTGGTGCACACGCAGGTCTGACCGGCGTTGCGGAACTTGCACGCCAGGACCTGGGAAACGGCCTCGTCGAGCTCGGCGTCGTCGAACACCAGGTAGGGCGCATGACCGCCGAGCTCGAGCGACAAGCGCTTCACGGTCGTCGCCGACTGCTCGTAGAGCAGCTTACCCACCTCGGTCGAGCCGGTGAACGACACCTTGCGAATGCGCGGATCGGCCATCATCACACCGGTGACCGATGCGGGCTTGGAGGCCGTGAGCACCTGCAGCGTGCCTGGCGGTCCTCCCGCCTCGACCCACAGCTCCGCGAGCCGGAGCGCCGTGAAGGGCGTCTGCTTGGCGGGCTTCACGATCATGGGGCAGCCGGCCGCCAGGGCCGGCGCGGCCTTGCGCGTCAGCATCGCCGCTGGGAAGTTCCAGGGCGTGATCGCGAAGGCGGGCCCGACGGGCTGCTTCATGGCCAGCAGGCGCTTGCCCTGCAAATGGCTGGGGAACCAGGTGCCGTAGACGCGCTTGGCCTCCTCGGCGTACCACTCGACGAAGCCGGCGGCGTACGCAGCCTCGCCCCGGCCCTCACGGATCGGCTTGCCCATCTCCATCGTCATCGAGCGGCCGAGTTCGTCCTGCGCGGCCATGATCAGCCCGTGCCAGCGCCGCAACGTAGCGGCGCGCTCGAACGGGTTCACCGCGCGCCAGTGCTCGAAGGCTTCCCAGGCGATGTCGACGGCTGCCTTCGCCTCGGCCCCGCCGCAGTCAGCGGCGTGACCCATCACCTCGCCGGTGGCAGGCGAGGTGACGGCGAAGGTCCTCTCCGCATCGTGCCAATCGTCGGTCAGGTACCGCGGGGTGGTCATGGCGGTGCTCATGACCCCAGTCTACGGTCGCCCTGGGCGAGGGTCGCGCCGGCGTGTCGTGCGGGCTCGCGCCGCCGCCCGGCCCGGGCGCGTGAGGGCCAGCGCGTCAGGCCGCGCCGATGAGGTCGTCGGCGATCTTCGCCGACGAGAGCACGCCCGGCAGGCCCGCCCCGGGATGCGTGCCGGCGCCCACGAGGTAGAGGTTGGGGATGTCCTCCGAGCGGTTGTGCGGCCGGAAGTATGCGGACTGCGTCAGGATCGGCTCCACCGAGAACGCCGAGCCCAGGTGGGAGCCGAGCGTGTCGCGGAAGTAGCGCGGATCGACCATTCGCTCGGTCACGAGGTGCTGCGACAGTCCCGGCAGGTAGTGCTGCTCGAGGTGCTGCATGATGGCGTCGCGGTACGGCCGCGCCTGGCGCTCCCAGTCGATGCCGCTCTTGAGGTTGGGCACCGGCGAGAGCACGTAGAAGTTCTCGCACCCGGGCGGCGCGATGCTGGAGTCCGTGATGGTCGGCATGTGCAGGTAGAGGCTGAAGTCGTCGGCCAGCCTGCCTTGGTTGCGGAAGATGTCGGTCAGCAGGCCCTCGTAGCGCTTACCCAGGATGATGTTGTGGTGGGCGAGCTCGGTATCGGTGTAGCGCCGATCGGTGCCGAAGTAGAGAACGACCAACGACATCGAGAAGCGAGTCTTGTCCCAGCGCTGATCGCGGTTGCGCTTACGGAAGCGCGGATCGATCAGGCGCGTGTAGGTGGTTGCCACGTCGGCGTTGGAGACCACCACGTCGGCGGGAAGCTCGCGACCGTCCGCGAGGATGACGCCGGTCGCGTGCCGCCGTCGGCCGTCGACGTCCGCCACCGTGATGCGCTCTACGGGCGCATCCAGCACGACCTCGACGCCGAGGCGCTCTAGCAGCCGAGCGAACGCCGCCACCAGGGCGCCGGTGCCGCCCATCGCGTACCAGACGCCCCATTCGCGCTCGAGGTAGTGGATCATCGCGTAGATGCTGCTGGTGTCGAAGGGGTTGCCGCCCACCAGCAGCGGATGGAAGCTGAAGCACTGCCTCAGGAACTCGTCGCTGACGTATCTCGAGACGTAGCGGTAGACGCTCTCGTTCGAGCGCAGCCGGATCAGGTCGGGTGCCACCTTGAGCATGTCCCAGACGCTCAGGAAGGGATGATCCGCCAGCTCGGTGAAGCCCTTGTCGAAGATCCCCTTGGTCGTGTGGAGGAAGTTCAGGTAGCCGCGCTTGTCGCCTGGGTTGATGCGGTCGATCTGGCCGAGCGTGAACAACTCGTCGTCGTTGTAGTCGAAGCGGCGACCGTGGTGATCGAAGATCCGGTAGAAGGGATCGCACTTGACGAACTCGATCTCCTCCTCGCGGACCATCCCCGCCTTCGCCCAGATGTCGTCGAACAGCCACGGGGCGGTGATGATGGTCGGGCCGCCATCGAACCGGAAGCCGTCTTGCTCGAAGACGTATGCGCGGCCGCCGAGCTTGTCGAGTGCTTCGACGATCGTGACCTGGTGCCCGCCGGCGGCGAGGCGGGCGGCGGTGGCCAGGCCCGCGAAGCCTGAACCGATGACGACGATGCGGCGCTTCATCGTTCCAGCGTAGCGGTTCGTCGGGTCCGCAGTCCGCGGGCGTGCTCACCATGCGCGCCTGCGGTGGTCACTGACGCTCGCGGCCGCGCTCAGCGAGCAGCGCGAGGCGAACCGCGTCGCGTGCGAAGCGCGCGGTGGCGAGGGTGGCGGGGTGGTCGAGCCGCAGGCGCGTGTCGGGGTGGTCGGCGGTCAGCACCACCAGCGCCATGAGGCGGGTGCCGTCGGAGCGCCAGATCACGCCGGCGTCGTGGCGGGCGCGCGCAATCCAGCCTCCTTTGCTGCCGACCGAGAGGCCATCGGTGTCTCTCGCCTCGCCGGTGACGAGCCTGGGGATCGCTTCGCGAAGACGCTGCGAGCGCAGGCGCTCGCGCGCGAACGCCGTCGCGGCCGAGCCGAGGAGGCGCTCGTCGTCGAGCCCTACGAGCAGCCGCAGGACGTCGCCGGCGGTCGTCTGGGCGGTGTGTCCGGCCCGTTGACGCGGTGTCTGCCGCGCCGGTTCGACCTGCAGTGGCCCTTCGATCCGCGTGCTGAGCATGCCGAGCGAGCTCAGTGCGGCGTTGACGCGGTCGAGACCGAGGCGAGAGAGGACCGCGTTGGCGGCGAGGTTGTCGGAGACGACGATCATGAGCGTGAGCAGATCGCGAACGCTGGGAGAGAGGCCTGGATCGAGCTCCTGCAGCACACCGCTGCCGCTCGCCCGCTGGGCGGGGGCGAGCTCGACGCGCTCGTCGAGATCGAGATCGCCGCCCTCGGCAGCGCGCAGGGCGAGCACCAGCAGCGGCAGCTTGATCAGGCTCGCAGCAGGGAACGCTTCGTCCTCGGCGAGCCCGAAGCGCTCCCCGCCCGCTTCCAGGGCCAGCGCATGCCTTCCCGGCAGCCGGCCGAAGCGCTGCCTGGCGCGTGCAGCGAGCGCCGAGGCCAGGGCAAGCCCGGTCACGGCTCGGCGACGGTCCTCACGGCCTCGACCGCTGCCTCGTCGGGCGGCTCGAGCTCGTCGGCCCACAGCGCCTCGAGCCCCTGACGCCGACGGACGAGTCGCGCCGCGCCAGAGGCGTCGATCACGACCTCTGCGGCGAGCGTGTGCGAGGCGTAGTGCGACCCCATGCCGAAGCCGTAGGCGCCGGCCGAACCGACCGCCAGCAGGTCGCCGGGCTCGATCTCGGGTAGCGCAACGTCCCGTCCCAAACGGTCGGCGTTCTCGCACAAGGGCCCGTCGACGTCGGTGGGCAGCTCCAGCGGCCGGCTGCGAGCGTCGTCCGGGAGCAGCCGTCCGCGCACGGTGAGGGGCGCGATCGGGTGAGCAGCTCCGTAGAGCGCGGGCCGCAGCAGGTCGGCCATGCCCGCGTCGGCGATCAGGTGACGGCGCGCCCCTGTCTTCACGTGCACGATGCGCGTGAGCAGGGTACCCGCGGCTGCCACCAGCGCCCGGCCGGGCTCGAGCCAGAGCCGTAGGCCGCGCGGTCGGACGTGCTGATCCAGCAGTTCGCCGAGGCGTTCCAGCGGATAGCCCGGCAGCGCGAAACCGCCGCCGAGGTCGAGCTCGCGCGCCTCCGGAACCGCGTCGAAGAGCGGCTGCAGCGTCGTGAGCACTTGCTCGTGCACGTTCGCGTCGGTGAGCTGCGAGCCGGCGTGCACGTGGAAGCCTGCCAGCACCCCGGCGCCTGCGGCTTCGAGCGCCACTTCCAGCGCCTCCTCGGGCGGCAGACCGAACTTCGAGTCGGCCTTGCCGACCGCCATGTGCTCGTGGGTGTGCGGGTCGAGACCCGGGTTGACGCGGACGAACGCGCGCAGGCCCGCGGGCCAACCGCCAGCATCGGCACGCCACGACCGCCACTGGCCCA
>SKMG01000453.1 GCA_007121175.1 Trueperaceae bacterium
GCCACCTTCGTGGTGCTGGCGCCCGAGCACCCGTTGGTCGAGCGGGTGACCAGCGAGGAGCGTCGCGCGGAGGTCGAGGCGTACGCCAAGGCGGCGGCGAGCAAGAGCGAGATCGACCGGCAGGCCGAGGGGCAGGGCAAGACGGGCGTGTTCACGGGCGGGTACGCGGTCAACCCGGTCAGCGGCGAGCGCGTGCAGATCTGGATCGCCGACTACGTGTTGATGACCTACGGCACCGGCTCGATCATGGCGGTGCCCGCCCACGACGAGCGCGACCTGGCCTTTGCGCGCGCCTTCGGCCTGCCGGTCCGGGTGGTGGTGCAGCCGCCCGGCACGGAGCTCGACGGCGACACGCTGGAGGAGGCCTACACCGGCGACGGCGTGATGGTGAACTCCGGCCGCTTCGACGGCACGCCCACCGGCAAGGGTGAGGCCGGGGCCGACGGCATCGCCCGGGTGATCGCCTGGCTCGAGGACGAGGGCCTGGGCCGGCGCATGGTGACCTATCGCTTGCGGGACTGGCTGATCAGCCGCCAACGCTACTGGGGCACGCCGATCCCGATGCTCTACTGCGACGACTGCGGCCTGGTCGCCGAGAAGCTGGAGAACCTGCCGGTCGAGCTGCCCCGCGACGTGGCCTTCATGCCGACCGGGCAGTCGCCGCTGACGACGCATGAGACCTTCTTACACGCGGCGTGTCCGCAGTGCGGCGGCGCCGCGCGGCGCGAGAGCGACACCATGGACACCTTCATGGACTCGTCGTGGTACTGGTTCCGTTACCTCTCGCCGGATCTCGACACGGCTCCGCTCGACACCGCGCTGGCGCGCCGCTGGACGCCGGTGGACATGTACACCGGCGGCGTCGAGCACGCGATCCTGCACCTGCTGTACGCGCGCTTCTTCACCAAGGTGCTCAGGGATCTGGGCCTGATCGACAGCAGCGAACCCTTCCTGCGCCTGTACAACCAGGGCATGATCTTGGGCGAGGACAACGAGAAGATGTCGAAGTCGCGCGGCAACGTGGTCAACCCCGACCACTTGGTCGGGGAGTACGGTGCCGACGCGGTGCGCGCCTACCTGATGTTCATCGGCCCCTGGGATCAGGGTGGACCCTGGAACTTCCAGGGGATCGAGGGCGTGGCGCGCTTCCTCAACCGCGTCTGGTCGCTCATCGTCGAGTCGCCGACGGGGGATCCTGCCGCCGGCGTCGACGACGCCACCGCACGGGAGCTGCGACGGGCCGTGCACCACGCGATCGCCGAGGCCACCGACGATTTCGAAGGCTTCCGCTTCAACACCGCCCTGGCCGAGCTGATGACGCTCCAGAACGCCATGGCCAGGGTCAAGTCGGCCGCGCTGGCGCTGCGGCCGCAGTGGCAGGAGGCCTGCCGAACGCTGGTGACCCTCATGGCACCGATCACGCCGCACCTCGCAGAGGAGCTGTGGGAGCGCCTGGGCCACGCCACCTCGGTCCACCTCGAGCCTTGGCCGGTCGCCGACCAGAGTGCGCTGGCGCGCGACGAGGTGACGTATGCGGTGCAGGTCAACGGCAAGCTGCGCGGCGAGATCGAGCTGCCCACAGACGCCGACGAGGAGGCCGTGGTGACGGCCGCCACGGCCGTGCCGAACGTGGCGCGCCACCTCGAAGGCGGCACCATCGTGCGCCGCATCGTGGTGCCGGGGAAGCTGGTGAACCTGGTGGTGAAGCCGGCGCGGAGCTGACCCGCGAGCGGACGCGGCCGCTCACTGCGGCGTGAAGATCACCACGTCGGTCAGCGCCGGGAAGTCGACCGCCGGCTGCACCAGGAAGGAGCGTCGCAGCTCGTTCGGGTCCTGCGGCAGCACTTCGCGGATCACGCCGACGGTGATGCCGCGCGGGAACAGGCCGCCGTAGGAGGTCGTCTCGACCACGTCGCCCTCCTCGAGGCTGCTCGCGGGGATGAACCGGTCGACGCGGACGAGGTCGCCCACCTCGCCCACGGCGACGCCCTGACCGCCTTTGTCACGCACCGCCACGCCGACGCGTGAGCGCGGGTCGAGCAGGGTGCGCACCACCGAGCGCGTCTCGGCCACCTCGACGACGATGCCGACCAAACCCGCCGGCGCCGAGACGGGCATCCCGCGCACCACGCCGTCGCGCCGGCCGGCGCCGATGGTGAGGGTATCGATCGCCGGGCTGCGGCTCCAGCCCACCACCGGCGCCACCAGCACCGCTCCCGGCGATTGGTTGCGGCGCACCTCGAGCAGCGCCTCGAGCTCCTGCACGCGCAGCTCGAGCTGGCGGACGCTCGCCTCGCTGTCGGCGAGCGCGTCGCGCAAGGTGGCGTTGTCGGCGCGCAGCTCGGCGCGGTCGAAGAGCGACACCAACGTGGTGCGCAGGTTGCGGCCGGCGCTACCGATCAGGTCGTGCGGCAGCGCCACTGCGCTCGAGACCTCGGCCGGCACGCTGCCGACGAAGGCGGTGAACACGAAGCTCAGCAGGCTCAGGCCCACGAACACGTACCAGGCGCGGAAGAAGTTAGGCAAGGCGGACCCCGAGCGAGCGCGCCAGCGCGATCACGGTCGGGAGCGAGAGCCCGACGACGTTGCTGTAGCAGCCTTCGATGGCCGCGACCAGGCCGGCGCCGCGGCCCTGGATGGCGTAGCCGCCGGCCTTGTCCTCGCCCTCACCGCTCGCGAGGTAGCTCTGGACGTCCAGCTCGTCGAGCTCCCGGAAGGTGACCACCGTCGAGACGACGCGCGAGGCCGAACCGTCACCCCGCCGCAGGCAGTGACCGGTGAGCACCAGGTGGCTCCGCCCCGCGAGGCGCTCGATGAAGGCGCGCGCCTCGCGGGGACCGGTCGGCTTGCCGAGGATCTCCCCGTCGATCACCACCACGGTGTCGGCGCCGATCACCAGCGGCGCGTGGTCCCGGTCGATCGGGTCTCGCGCGCAGTGCTCCGCCACCGCACGTGCCTTATCTCCCGCGAGCCGGGCCACCAGCGCCTCGGCGCCCTCACCCGGCAAGACCCTCTCGTCGACGTCGGCGGGGACGATGCGCGCCTGCACGCCGAGGATGGCGAGCAGCTCGCGCCGGCGCGGGGAGGCGCTCGCGAGGACGATGGGGGGCGGAAGCATCCGCGCCAGTGTACCTAGCTGCGCGCCGGCTCTGCCGCCGATGTCGGGGGTAGACTCGCCTTCGCGCGCGCTCCTGGGCTCCGGCCCGTGCGACGCGACGTGGAGGCGCGATGGACGTGCGGGAAGATTACAAGCGACAGGTGGGCGAGGCGGCGGCGCGGTTGGTGGAGAGCGGCATGCTCGTCGGCTTGGGCAGCGGCACCACCGCGCGCTTCTTCACCGAGGCGCTCGGCCGCGCCTTGGCCAGCGGCGAGCTGCAGGGCGTGCGCGGCGTGCCCACCTCGGCCAGGACCGAGCGCCTGGCGCAGAGCGTCGGCGTGCCGCTGAGCGAGCTCCCGGCGGAGGGCGTCGACCTAGCGGTGGACGGCGCCGACGAGATCGATCCTGCCCTCGACGCGATCAAGGGGTTGGGGGGCGCGCTGACGCGCGAGAAGGTCGTGGCCGCCGCAGCGCGGCGCTTCGTGCTCGTCGCCGATACCAGCAAGCGGGTGACGCGCTTGGGCGAGCTCGCCCCGGTGCCGGTCGAGGTCTTGCGCTTCGGCTGGCTGCGGACGCGGGCTTCGCTCGAGTGGCTCGGCTGCGAACCGGTGCTGCGCGCCCGCGGCGGTGAAGCGTTCGTCACCGACAACGGCAACCTCGTGCTCGACTGCGCGGTCACGGCCGGCTTCGACGCCCGTGGCTTCGCGGCCGCACTCGACGCGCTGCCGGGCGTGGTCGGTCATGGGCTGTTCATCGGTCTGGCGCACGAGGCGCTGCTCGCCGACGCTGAGGGCATGGTCGCGCTGCGCCGGCCGGCGGCCTCGTGATCGTCGCGGTCGGGCTCGACATCATCGAGCTGGTGCGCATCAAGAAGGTCTGGCAGAACCATCCGCACCGCTTCCTGTACCGGCACTTCACGGCCGAGGAGATCACCTTCTGTCGCGCGCGGGCCGACCCGCTGCCGTCGATCGCGGCGCGCTTCGCGGCCAAGGAGGCGTTCCAGAAGTGCTGGCACGAACCGCTCGGGTGGCAGGAGGTGTGGGTGGTGCGCGACGGGCCCAAACCGCACTTGTCGTTCGCTCCCGCGCTGCAGCGCAAGCTCGACGAGCGTGGTCTGGTGGTGCACGTGTCGCTGACCCACACCCGCGATCACGCGGCGGCGGTGGTGTTGCTGGAGCGGCCCTGAGGGCCGCTCCAGCTCGTGAGCGTGCGCGTCTTACGTGTCTGGCGCCAGCGGCGGTTGCCAGGGCAGCCGCCGGGGCGGCGATGTCAGAAGCCCTCGGCGATCGCGGCGAGCTCGTCTCGGTCGACCAGCGTGATGCTGCGGTAGCCCGACTCGATCAACCCCTCGGCGCGCAGGTCGGTGATGATCTTGGACACGCTCTCGCGGGTCGAGGCGGTGCCTTCGGCCAGCAGCTCGTGCGTGGCGGAGATCATCGGTCGGCCGCTGGCGTCGCGGCGGGCGAGCGGAGTATCGGCGAGCTTCAACAGGTAGCGCGCGACGCGCTGACGCAGATCACCAGTCTGCAGGTGGTAGCCGTAGTCCATCTGCCGCTGCATCTGATGCGACAGCGACTGGGTGATCGCCACTAAGTCGCCGTGGTCGATCAGGGCCGGGTCGATCGCCTCGATCTGGGTGGCGGTGAGCGCCTCGGCGAGCTCCTCACGGTTGCCGCCGACGAACGCCTCCTCGCCGAAGAAGTCGCCGGGCAGCACGTGCCGCACCGTCAGGACGCGTCCCTCCGGGGTCATGCGGGCGATTCTGACGAGCCCGTCGCGGACGCGGTACACCGACTGCGC
>SKMG01000236.1 GCA_007121175.1 Trueperaceae bacterium
CGCGCGCACCGGGTGGGCCCGAAGGCGCGCCGCCGGGCACCGTCACCGCCATCGACGAACGCGGGGTCGAAGTCGCCACCGGAGAGGGCAGCGTGGTGCTGGAAGTGCTCCAATCGCCCGGCCGCCCACGCCAGCACGCCGCTGCCTGGGCTCGAGGGTCCCGGCTCGCGGTCGGGGAGCGCTGTGGCTAGGGTCGCGATCGTCGGCCGCCCCAACGTCGGCAAGTCGAGTCTGTTCAACCGGCTGCTCGGCCGCCGCGAGGCCATCGTCGACGACCGCGCCGGCGTCACGCGCGACGTGAAGGCCGCCGAGGTCGAGGCGGACGACGATCAGCGCTTCACCCTGCTCGACACCGGCGGACTGTGGTCGGGCGACGAATGGGAACGCGCCATCGCCGCCCGGGTCGCCGACGCCTTACGCGACGTCGATCTGGTGCTGTTCTGCGTCGATGGTCGCGAGGGTCCGCTGCCCGGCGACTTCGAGATCGCGAGCTTTCTGCGTGCCCAGCGCGCACCGGTGCTGCTGGTGGCGACCAAGCTCGACGATCCACGCCACGAGGAGCGGCCCGAGTACTTCGAGCTCTATGCGCTCGGCTTCGGCGAGCCGTTCCCCACGGCGGCGGAGCACGCGCGCGGCACCTTCGAGCTGCTCGCGGCGGTCGTCGAGCGTCTCCCAGACGATGAGGACGAGGCCGAGGTCGACCCGATCCGGGTGGCGGTCGTCGGCAGGCCGAACGTGGGCAAGTCGAGCATCGTCAACGCCCTGCTCGGCGAGGAGCGGGTGATCGTGGCGGCGGTGCCCGGTACCACCCGCGACGCGATCGACGTCCGCTTCGAGTACGGCGGCCGCTCGTTCGTCCTGGTCGACACTGCCGGGCTGCGCCGCAAGGCCGAGGGCGACATCGAGTACTACGCCTCGCTGCGCAGCGAGGAGGCCACCCGCCGGGCCGACGTCGCAGTCCTGGTGGTCGACCCGGCCACCTTCGGCGATCACGAGATGCGCGTCGGCAACCTCGCGCTCGAGCACGGCGTGCCGCTGGTGATGGCCGTGAACAAGTGGGACTTGGTCGAGGATGATGCCCTCGAACGCACCCGCGAGGAGCTGCGTACGGCGCTCGTGCACCTCGCCGCCGTGCCGCGCATCGAGACCTCGGCGCTCACCGCCTTCGGCCTGCACGCGCTGCTCGCAGCCGTGGTACGGGTCTACGACGCCGCCCGGGAGCGTGTCTCCACGGGCGTCCTCAACCGCTGGATCGACGTCTGGACCCAGCGCCAGCCGCCGCCGAACTTCCGCGGCAGGCCGCTGCGCGTCTACTACGGTAGCCAGGTGTCGGTAGCACCGCCGACGTTCATATTCTCAGTGAACGACGAACGCTTCGTCACGCGCTCGTACGAGCAGTACCTGCGCAATCGGATCCGCGAGGATCTCGGCTTCGCCGAGGTCCCGGTGCGGACGATCTTCAAGGCCCGGGGCCGACGCGAGGGCAAACGAGTCCGGACCTGAAGCCGCGCCTACACTGACGAACGGCAGCGAACGCTGACGAGCAGGAGCCGACACCGGCAAGCGTCGGCCGGCGCTGGCGACTCAGCTTCGTTCGACCTCGAGTTCCACGCGATGATTGCCCTTGCGGGTCGTGCCGCACAGCTCGAGCAGTCGGAAGCGGCCCAAGCCCTCCGCCCAGACCTCGTCGCCGGGGCCGACCTCGCTACGCTTGTCGGCGGGTCGGCCGTTGATCCGCACGCGACCGGCTGCCACGCCTTTCGCGAACCAGCTGCGCGACACCCCGAAGGCTCGAGCTCCCAGCACGTCGACGCGCAGCGCGCTCACCACGGCCGTCGAGCGCTTGCTGGCGCTGGCCGAGATGCGTTCGACCTCGAGAGCCTGGAGCGGTAGGCGGACGCCCTCGATCGTGACCGCCTCCGGCGAGCGGGCGCTCCCCAGAGCCACCACCGAGCAGCCGTCGGCGTGGACGACCACGTCCCCGACGGCGCCCGGCGCGACGCCGGCGGCCCGCAGCGCGACCTGGAGCGCCCCGGGGTCGCGAGCGCCCTCGACGTACCACGCCACCAGCGTCGGCGCCGCGGCGGGCACGTGATCGGGACGCGCGGTCACGACGCGCCGCCGGGCGCCCGCGAACCCGCCCCAAGCGCCCGTGGCCACGCCCGGCGCGCGCGCGGCCTTGAGCAGCACGTCGGCCTCGGCCGGCTCCAAGAAGGTCGAGTGGGCGACGCGGCCGCCAGAGGCGTCCGAGCGGAGCGAAGCGGCGAGCTCGTCGAGCGCCACCACCGTCAGCGCACGTCGAGCACGCTGATGTCATGATCGCGCACGCGCTCGGCGAAGCCCTCGGCTCCCTCGCCGACCACCCGCAACACCATCCGACCTCGGCCTCCAGTGCCCTTGCCGGTGGCGACGACGGCGATGATGTTCGATGGCGGTCCGGCGGTGGCGACCCGCGCCAGGACGCCGGGCGCGTCGGGTAGCTCGAGCGTGACCCGCACGCCGCCCTCGCGCAGACCCAGGAAGCCGACGAAAGCCCGCAGCAGGTCCGTGATGGTGACGATGCCGACGATCGCCCCGCCTGTGACCACCGGCAGCCCCGATACGCGATGCTCCTCCATCAACAGCGCGGCATGCTCGATGGGGTCTTCGGGTTGCACCGTGATCACCGATGCGACCATGACGTCTCGCACCAGCAGCTTGCTGAGGAGGTAGTTGAGCTCGTAGATCGACAGGGTGGTCGCCTTCGACGGCGTCGCCTCCTTGAGGTCGCGGTCGGTCACGATGCCCACGAGGCGGTCCTCCTGCACCACCGGCAGCCGCCGGAAGCCACCCTCGCGCAGACGCTGCATCGCCTCCAACACCGGCGTCGTGGCCGAGACCGTCTGTGGATCGTGCGTCATCCAATCGCGCACCAGCATGCTGGCCTCCTGGATCGAGATAGCCCTTCGCGACCATGCTACCAGAGCACGCGAAGCGTCCGGAGTTGCCAGCGCATGGCACAATGCGGCATGACCACCTTCGGCCTCGATCCAATCGGTCAGGCCTGGCCCGAGCCGGTGGCCGAGCGGCGCGTCGTCGTGCTCGGCTCGACGGGTTCGATCGGCACTCAAGCGCTGGAAGTCGCCGGCTGGGCCGGGCACCGGGTCGTCGGGCTCGCCGCCGGTCGGCGCGCCGATCTGCTGGTCGAGCAGGCGAGGCGCTGGCGGCCCGCATTGGTGAGCTGCGACCCCGAGGTCGCCGCTCGAATCGAACCGCACCTGCCGCCGGGGACGCGGCTCGTCACGGGATCCGAAGGCCTGCAGGAGGTGGCTCGCGCCGAGTCGGACACCGTAGTCGCGGCGGTGCCGGGCTTTCGCGGCCTCGCTCCGGTACGCGCCGCCCTCGAGGCGGGACGGCACGTGGCGCTCGCGACCAAGGAGGCGCTGGTCTGCGCCGGCGCGCTGGTGACGCGAGCCGCCGCGGGCTCAGGCGGGCGGCTCACCCCGGTCGACTCGGAGCACGCCGGGCTGTACCAGGCGCTCGTCGGCGAGCCGCGGGAAGGTGTCGCCAGCCTGGTGCTGACGGCCTCGGGCGGCCCCTTCCGCGAGCGGCCGGCCGACCTCGCCTCGGTGACCCCCGAGCAGGCGCTGGCGCATCCGACCTGGCGGATGGGGCCGAGGGTGACGATCGACTCCGCGACGCTCTTCAACAAGGGACTCGAGGTGATCGAAGCGATGGTCCTGTTCGACGTTTCACCAGACCAGGTGGAGGTCGTCGTGCACCCGCAATCGCTGGTGCACGCGCTGGTACGCTTCCGGGACGGCTCCATCAAGGCGCAGATCGGCGCGCCCGACATGCGCCTGCCGATCCTCTACGCGCTCGAGGCGCCCTTCCGGCGCAGCGTGCCGCTCGCGCCGCTGCCGCTCGAGGGCAGCTGGACCTTCGCAGCGCCCGACACCGAGCGCTTCCCCTGCCTCTCTCTCGCCTACTCGGCGGCACGGCGGGGCGGCACCGCGCCGTTGGCCCTGAATGCGGCCGACGAGGTTGCGGTGGCGGCCTTCCTGGCCGGTGAGCTGCGCTTCGACCGCATTCCCGCCGTCATCGAGCGTGTGCTCGACGCGCCGTGGCCGGCGCCCGGCGGCTGGGACGAGCTGGCAGCGGCGGACGCCGAGGCGCGCGCGATGGCCCGCTCGGCGCTCGCGGCGGTAGGAGCGGTGGCGTGACCGGCCGCGGCTGGAGGCTCCCGTTCCGCCTGCTCGGCATCCCGCTGTCGCTCGACCCGTCGTTCGCCTTGGTCCTGCCGCTGTTCGCCTGGCTAATCGCGAGCCAGGTGCCCGCCTACGCCCAGCTCCTGGCAACGCTCGGCCTCGAGGTCGACGCAGAGGCGCTGTCGCGGGGCTTCACGCCGTACTTCCTGGGACTGCTCGCGGCGCTGGGGCTGTTCACGAGCGTAGTCATCCACGAGCTCGGGCACGCCGTGACCGCGCGGGCCTACGGCGTCGCGACCAAGATGATCACCCTGTGGTTCTTGGGCGGCGTCGCGCAGCTCGAGGACATGCCGCGTCAACGCGGGGCCGAGGCGGTCGTAGCGATCGTCGGACCCATCACCTCCGGTGTGCTCGGCGGGCTGCTGGCGCTGCTGTTGAGCGCGGTGGAGATGGGCAGCGCGGTCACCTTCGTGGTCGCCTACCTGGCGATCACCAACGTCTTCCTCGCGCTGTTCAACCTGCTGCCCGCGCTGCCGCTCGACGGTGGACGCGTGCTGCGTTCGCTGCTGGCGTTGGCCCTGCCGCGCGAACGCGCCACGGCGATCGCCGGCGGCATCTCGCAGGTGCTCGCCATCGGTCTGGGAGTCTACGGCTTCCTGTCGCTCAACTTGCTGCTGATGGTGCTGGCGTTCTTCGTGTACAACGC
>SKMG01000229.1 GCA_007121175.1 Trueperaceae bacterium
CTGGGCGGGCCGCTGGTCGACTCGTTCGATCCGAGCGTCTTCGTCGACATAGACGGGACCCACTATCTCGTCTATGGCATCCACGACTATTGGATCGCGCCGCTCGATGCGTCGATGATCGCGCTCGCCGAGCCGCCTCGGCGCCTCTGGCTCGATCGCCGCGGCGTGTTCCCGAGCAGCGACAAGAACTCGCTGCACTACCGAGACGGGATCTACTACTTGAGCTGCTCCGGTTACTACGCCACCTCGCGGTACCTGCACGGGCCCTACGTGCATCGGGGCCTGGTCGGTAGCGGCTGGGGCCTCGAGACGCCGTACGCGCACGGCGATTTCTTCCGCTGGCGGGGCGACTGGTATCACGTCTGGTGTCGCTACCGCGACCGCAGCCGCGACCGGATCCGCGATTCTTTCATTGCGCCGGTCACCTACGCTGCGGACGGCTCGATGCGCCATGAGCGTGGCGTCTGACTGTCAGGACCATGGCCGAGGCGAGCTAGACCCCTTGCCTCAGCTATCGTTGGGTGCGCCACGTCGCCGCAGCAGCCACAGGTAGCACGCGGCCGTCCAGCCCTGCTCCCGCTGGCCGAGCCCGGTGCCGCTGCGCGAGTCGAACAGCTCGTGGAGCTCGCCGTCTGCGAGCAGTACCGCGAGCAGGCGGTCGCGCGCGGCGCTCGCCTCGGCGTCGAAGCCGAGTCGCTCGAGCAGCTCGAGCATCAACACCGCGATCGGCGGCCAGGTCGGGCCGCGCCACCAGTTCCCGGGTTCGTAGCTCGGCTCGTCGTAGGCCACGCTCGGGAAGGGCACCGGTCCGAAGAGACGGGCGGGGTCGAGGAGCGTGTCGCGGACGATGGCGGCCGCGCGTCTTCGTGGCAGCGAGACGCCGGCCCACAACGGCAGCAGCGCAGCCGGCGTGAGCAGCGCACGACGCTCACCGGTCTCGGCGTCGGCGTCGAGGAACATGCCGCGGTCCTCGTCGAAGAGCGTGCGCAGGATCGCCGCGTCGAGGGCCGCCGCCCGCTCGCGATTCGCACGCTCCAGCGTGTCGTCGCCGAGACGTTCGGCGAGTGCTGCCGTAACGCGCAACTGGGCCAGCAGGTAGGAGTTCATGTCGAGCGCCAGCACCGGGCCGTGGTCGAGTCGTGGCGTGTCGTCCCAACCGGTTTCGAACGGATCGTCACAGCGCAGCAGCCCGAAGCGGGTGCCGCGCTGCGCGATCCACCAGCGGTTGTTGGCGTCGAGCACGCCGAGCACTCGTTGTGACAAGGCGAACGCATTGCGGGCTCCGCTCAGTCGCCCGACGGCCCAGCCGAGCAGCGGTGGTTGGCTGGCGCCGGGCCGCGTCCAGGTGCTGGCTACGAAGTGAGCGATCTTGCCGTCGGGTCTGGCGGTGTCGATGAGGATCTCGAGCGCGTCGCTCGCGAGCCGCGGCGTCATCGCCTCGAGCCCGAGCGCCTGGAAGCAGCTGTCCCACAGGAAGTGCACCGGATAGCCGCCGCGGCTCGGGAAGCTCGCCAGCCGCGAGCGCATCAGACCCGGCGCCGCGCAGGTGTTGGCGAGCAAGGCGTAGACGGCGCGCGCCTCAAGGCGCGCCTCGGGCTCGCTCAGCGCCGCACTCTGGTACGGACCGAGTGCGGTGGCGAGCCATTCCAGCGAGCGCTCCAGCGCGTCGTCGGCACCGCGCACCGCTCGGCCGAGGCGCTCGTCGAGGCTGGCCTCGTCGATCTCGATCAGCTGTAGCGCGACCGCGAGCTCGAGCCGGCCATCGGCGTCGGGCGCCAGCGTGCGGTCGTCGAGCCAGCGGCCGTGCGCCAGGCGTGCCGCCAGGACGATCGGGAAAGCGGGATCGGGGTCGCGAGGATCGAGCGTTGGGAGGCGCGCCAGCCAGCGTCGCTCGCGGGCGCCGGCCCGCAGCGGGCGCAGGTCGAGCAGGTCCGGGTCGTCGAGCACCGCGAGCCGCGCGACGCGCTCGCCCTGCCCGCGCAGCACGAAGGTGTCGACGTCGCTGCCGACGACGCGCAGCTCACCGCCGTCTGAGAACGTCTGGCGCACCTCGAGCGGCGCATGGCAAGTCGTGATGGGGGGCTCGCCTGCGAGCGTCAGGAACGGCCGACCGAGCGCTCGGGTGACGCGGTTGACGTGCAGGTAGGCAGTGGCGATGCCGGCGAGCTCGCGCCCGCCGGCGCTTCGCGAGCCAGCGGCCTCGGGACCCCCGCTGCCGGCGGCCGGTCCGGTGCCGGGTGGCGGCGCTACGAAGCCGAGCCCCACGTTGGAGAAGTGGGGGCTGAACGAACGGTCGGCGTCGTCGAAGCGCAACGCCCCGTCGAGCCGCTCGCAAAGGGCGCGTGCGACGGAGCGTGGGTCCGCCTGGGGGCTGTTGGGGTCAGTACGCATCGATGCGGGGCCACTCGAGCTCGATGCCGTGCCGAACCAGCTCGTCCTGGAACGCCGCGACCTCGCCAGCATCAGCGTGGAGCGCCTGCGGAGTCATCTCGCTGCGCAAGCAGCGGTCGGCGAGCAGCGCGGCCACCTCGCCGACGTTCCACTCGACCGGGTGCAGTCGGTAGGCGCCGTTGGTGATGTGGGTCGTGCCGATGTTCTTGCAGGCCGGCAGCAGATTCTCGACCGACTGCGGTACCAGCGCGCCCATGGGGATCTGAAAGGGGCAAGTGGTGAGGTCGACGTACGACCTGCCCCCGGTGCAGGGGTGGAGATCGATGCGGTACATGCCGATGCCGACGCTGTCGGGGTAGCGCTGTGCGCCGTGCTCGCCGCGGACGTCGAAGGCGAGGTCCTGCTCGAACACGGTGGTGCGAGCCCGGATGCGGCGGCCCTCGCGCACGTAGGGCTCGACCGCGAGGCCGTCCGGGGAGCCGAACACGTCGCCGCGCAGGCGCAGACCGGGGTAGCCGGTGCCGCCGTCTGGGCGTGGCGCCTCGCTCTGGAGCCAGTAGAGGAGGCTGAGTGAGAGCGACTTGGCCTCGGTCACGTGCCTCCGGGCGGTGGCGTCGTCGACGTCGACGATCGAGCCGAGCCAGTAGTCGTTCTGCGGCCAGATCACCATGCTCACGTCCGGCATCGGCGCGCTGAAGTGGCGTTGATCGAGGATGCGCCGGTAGCTCCAGAGCACGTAGCCGTTGCGGTTCGAACGGCCGATGGGGGCGTCGAACTGCAGCCGGTCCATGCTCCGGTCGAAGAGCCGGCCCTCGAGCGGTTGCATAGTCATGGGGTCGAGCTGCCGGAGGCCGAGTAGCGGGCCCGGCCAGAACTCTGGACGGTAGTCGCGCCAGCGGGCGTAGCCTTCGGGCCGGTCGATGGTGTGGTCTTCGCCCGCGCGGTGCTCGAGCGCGAAGGCGATGGTGAAGGCCTGCATCGATTGCGGCTCAGCCGGCCCGTCGAGCGCGTGTGGTTCGCCGGTCTCGTCGCGCGATTCTGCGCCGGTGACGTAGGCGACCTCGGCCAGCGGGAGCAACTCGCCGGTCTCGGTCGCGTCGAGCACGAAGCGCGGCGTCAGCTCCAGCACGCGGCCGTCGGCGCACTCGATGCGCGCGCCGCTGATGCGCTCGCGGTCGCGCCAGAGGTGCGTGACGCGGGCGTCACGCAGCACCGTGAGGAGACCGGAGGCCTGGTGCGGCGCCAGCAGCGCGTCGATGACGGTGGCGGCGGCACGCGGCTCGTGCGCGAGACGGCTGACCCAGGCGTTGCCGGGGTTGAGGTGTGGGTCGCGGCGGGCGCGGTCGGTGAGCGGATAGTGGCGCCGGTAGTGTGCTCTGATCGCCTCGCGTAGCGCGCGGTAGGAGGCGGTGGCGCCAAGTCGCTCGATCCAGCGGTGTTCGTCCGGTGGGACGCCTTGGGTGGTGAGCTGTCCGCCGAGCCAGGCGTGCCGGCTCACCAAGAGCGTGCGCCGGCCTACGCGCGCCGCGGCGAGGGCGGCGGCCACGCCGCCGAGGCCGCCGCCGGCGATCAGCAGCTCGGGATCGTGCACGTTGCGGGGAAGCGAGCGAGCGGGGCTTGTGACATGGTCGGACGAGACCTCCGGAGCGTGCGGTCTCCTCACTGCTTCACCGCTCCGGCGGTGAGGCCGGAGATGAGGTAGCGCTGCAGTGCGAGGAAGACGAGCAAGATGGGGACGATGTTGATCAGCGACGCGGCTGCCGTGAGGCGGAAGTCTGACTCGTCTGGGCCGAGCAGGGTGTAGGTGCCGACGGTGAGCGAGAAGATGCCGGGATCGCGCAGCAGGATCGAGGCCAAGGCGAACTCGTTCCATTTGCCCACGAACAGGATGATGAAGAGCGACGCGATCCCGGGCACGATGACCGGCACGAGGATGCGCCAAAGGGTGTAGAGCTTGCCGGCGCCGTCGATCCAGGCCGATTCGTCGAGCTCCTTGGGGATGGTGTCGAGGTAACCCTTGAGGACCCAGACGCCGAAGGGGATGCTGACCGCGCCGTAGAGCAGCACGATGCCGATCTGCGTGTTGAACAGCTCGAGGCGCTGCATGAGGATGTAGACCGGGATGGCGCTGATGAGCGCCGGCATGAGCTGCACGGTGAGGATGAGCAGCAGCGTCGTCTGCTTGCCCCGAAACTCGTGGCGCGACAGGCCGTAGGCGGCGACCATCGCGACGAGGATGGTGAGCAGCGTGCCGCCGACGGCGTAGAGCACGCTGTTCTGGAGGTAGGTGAGGAAGGGCGTGCTGGTGAAGATGCGCCTGTAGACCTCGAAGGTGGCGCCGTCGGGGATCAGCACGAGCGGTTGGCGGTAGATCTGCCAGGCGGGCTTGAGCGACGCGCTGATCAGCCAGATGAGGGGATAGACGAACAGCAGCGACGCCACGATGGCGAGCAGGTGGTCGAGGCCGAAGCGGAACTGGGCGC
>SKMG01000150.1 GCA_007121175.1 Trueperaceae bacterium
CCGCCAGTGAAGCCCTGCCACACTCCCTCGAAGGCCGAGTAGTGGGGCTTGAAGTCGTCGCCGCGGGCGGCGGTGAGTTCACCCTCGAGCTGTTCGCGGCGGGCGGCAGCGATCTCGTCAGCCTCCACGCGGGTGATGCCGCCCAGCGTCAGCAGCCGCTCGAGGTAGCCCTCGCGCACGGTGTCGCGCTTGCGGATGCGCCCGTACATCTCCGGCTGCGTGAACGACGGCTCGTCGCCCTCGTTGTGCCCCCAGCGGCGATAGCAGTACATGTCGACCACCACGTCTCGCTTGAAGGTGTACCTGAAGTCCATCGCCAGCTCGATCACCTGCGCGACGGCCTCTGGATCCTCCCCGTTGACGTGGAAGATCGGGCTCTGGAGCATCTTCGCCGCGTCGCTGGCATACGTCGTGGAACGGCCCTGCTCCGGTCCGGTGGTGAAGCCGATCTGGTTGTTGACGATCACGTGGAGCGTCCCACCGACCCGGTAGCCCGGCAGCTCCGAGAGGTTCAGCGTCTCCTGGACGACGCCCTCCCCGATGAAGGCAGCGTCTCCGTGGATCAGCACCGCCAGACCGCGCTCGCGCACGACGTCACCCGCACGGTCCTGCTTCGCCCGCACGCGCCCCACGGCCACGGCGTTGACGAACTCCAAGTGCGAGGGGTTGAACGCGAGCGACAGGTGGATCGTGTCGCCGGCCTGCGTGACCCAGTCGTTCGAGTAGCCGAGGTGGTACTTGACGTCGCCGCGGCCGCGATGCAGCTCCGGATCCTTGTCCTCGAACTCGCGGAAGATCGTGCGCGGGTGCTTGCCCATGATGTTGGCCAGCACGTTCAGGCGCCCGCGGTGAGCCATGCCGATCACCACGTCGCGGACGCCCTGGGCGCCGGCCTTCTCGAGGGCCAGGTCGAGCAGCGGGATCAGGCTCTCGCCGCCCTCCAATGAGAACGACTTCGCCCCGACGTACTTCTTCTGCACGAACTCCTCGAAGATGACCGCGTCGGTCAGCTTGGTGAGGATCCGCAGCTGCGTGGCGCGCGGGATCGCGAGGCGGTTACGGGTGCGCTCCATGCGAGCCTGCAGCCACTTGCGCACCTCGAGGTCGTCGATGTGCATGAACTGCACGCCGATGGCGCGGGTGTAGGTCTCCCGCAGCGCGTCGATCACCTCGCCGACCGTGTCGGCCTTCGCGAACATGGTCGACAGCACGGGCTTGTCCATGTCGCTGCTGGTGAAGCCGTAGTAGGACGGATCGATCTCGGGGATGACGTGCTTGCGCGGGCCCAATGGGTTCAGGTCGGCGACCCGGTGGCCGCGCACGCGGAAGTTACGGATCAGTCGCCCGAGCCGCTGGGTCATCTCGGCGCCGGTTGCCGACGGGTCCGAGACCGCCGGGCCGACGGCCGGGTCGCGGCGACCGACGTGGAACAGCGACCGCCGAGGGAACGAAGGCTCGCGCCCCGCTCGCGTCTGCTCGCCGTTGCCCGGCAGTGCGGCGAAGTAGTCGCGCCAGGCCTCAGGCACGCCGCTCGGGTCCTCGAGGTACGCGAGGTACAGCTCCTCGACGAACTCCAGGCTGGTAGGGTTCAGGCTGGGATCGACCTCTTCCATGCACGACCTCGCTCGGGCGGGCCCAGCCGGACCCGACCGGGGACCGCGGACGGAGTCCGCCTCATCGACGCTCTGGCGGGCGTCACGCCGCCGTTGTACCACGCCCGGTCGCCATGAAGGTTGAGCAGGACACGCATCGGACGCTCGCTGCGGCGACCCCGGACGAGGCGTGCGCCAGACGATTGGGCGATGCGCGAGCGGCGCGTCCCCACTGCTGCGCGCGTAGGTGGTAGTACCTCCAGGGACGGATCTCGCGCGAGCGGTAGGCTGGAGCATGGACACACCAGCCGCGGTACTCGCACTGGGCGAACTGCTGATCGACTTCGTGGCCACCGAGCGTGGCGAGAGCCTGGGCGACGTGAGCACCTTCGTGCGGGCGCCGGGCGGCGCCCCCGCGAACGTCGCGGTGGGCGTCGCGCGTCTGGGGGTTCCCTCCGGCTTCATCGGCAAGGTCGGCGACGACCCCTTCGGGCACCACCTGGCCGACGTGCTCAGATCGGAGGGCGTCGACGTCACGCAGCTTCGCTTCGACGCCGCAGCCCGCACCGCGCTCGCGTTCGTCTCGCTGAGCGAGACCGGCGATCGGGACTTCATGTTCTACCGCCACCCCTCGGCCGACATGCGGCACCAACCCGACGAGATCGACGCCGAGGCGCTGGCCTCGGCGCGGATCCTGCACATCGGCAGCATCTCGACGATCGCCGAGCCGGCTGCCTCCGCCACGCGGCACGCGCTGAGGCTGGCGCACGAGGCGGGGCTGCTGGTCTCGTACGACCCCAACTTGAGGCTGCCGCTCTGGCCCAGCGCGGAGGCCGCGCGAGACGGGATCATGGCGCTGTGGCACGACGCGGACGTGATCAAGATCGCCGAGGACGAGCTGCACTTCCTGACCGGCGCTGATGACCTCGCCGCGGCTCGCTCGTTGTGGACGCCGAGGCTACGGCTGCTGCTGGTGACGCGCGCGGAGCGCGGCGCGAGCTTCCTCACCGGCGAGCACGAGGGCCATTCGGCGGGCTTCGCCGTCGCTGTCGCCGACACCACCGGCGCGGGGGACGCCTTCACCGCGGCGGTGCTCGCGGCGCTGGTGCAGCGCGACGATCTGCTGGAGAACCTCGACGCGCTCGAGGCGACGCTGCGCCGGGCGAACGCCTTCGCAGCGCTGACCACGACGCGGCGCGGTGCCATCCCGGCGATGCCCGACGCCGAGACCGTCGACGCCTTCCTGGCGCAGCACGGCGGGGCCTGAGGTGCCGCGCCGGCACGAAAAACGGCGCCCGCGGGCGCCGAAAGGTTCGTGCTTGATGGGACGTACTCTACCCCGATATCCGACATTCGTCAAGAGAATGCATGCTGGACGCCCGTGGTGGCTGCCATACCCGCCTCGCAGCCCGGTACACTCGCCCGAAGCGGGCCTTCGCGTGCCGTGAAGGAGACCGCGCTCCCCACCCAGGCCGATCTCGAGGCGGCCCGCGAGCGGCTTCGTGAGCACGTGCGGCATACGCCGCTGCTGCCGCTCACGGCCCCCGGTGTCAGCCGCGACCGACGCGTCTTCGTCAAGCCGGAGAACCTGCAGCGCACCGGCTCGTTCAAGATCCGCGGTGCGAGCAACTTCCTCGCGCGCCTCGACCCCGGCGTGCGCGAGCGCGGGGTGGTGACGCACTCGAGCGGGAACCACGCCCAGGGAGTGGCCGCCGCGGCGAGCGCCTGGGGCGTGCCCGCGCTGGTCGTCATCCCCGAGGGCGCGCCGCAGATCAAGGTCGACCGCACCCGCGCCTGGGGGGCCGAGGTGGTGCGTTGCCCCAACACCTCGGCCGACCGCATCGCCACGGCCGATCGCCTGGCACGAGAGCGCGACGCCACGGTGGTGCCGCCGTTCGACCACCCGTGGATCGTCGAGGGCCAGGCGAGCATCGGGCTCGAGGTGCACGACGACCTCGCGGACGCCGCCAACGTGCTGGTGTGCGTCGGGGGCGGCGGCCTGATCGCGGGCATCGCGGCGGCGTTGCGCAGGCGCGGCTCGAAGGCGCAGATCCTGGGCGTCGAGCCGAGCTTGGCGGCCGATGCCGCCGAGAGCTTCGCCGCTGGCCGGGTCGTCGATTGGCCGGCCGAGCAGGTCACTCGCACGATCGCCGACGGCGTGCGGACCCAGGCCGTCGGGGCGCTCACCTTCGCGATCATCCAGCAGAGCGTCGACGGCTTCGTCACCGTCGAAGAGGACGAGATCCTAGACGCCGCAGCGTGGCTCGTGCAAGACGCGAAGCTGGTGGTCGAGCCGACCGGAGCCCTGACCCTCGCCGCCTACCGCCGGCTGCTGACCGGCGACGCGCCGCTCGCGCTACGGTCAGGACCGACGGTGCTGCTGGTGTCGGGCGGCAATGTCGAGCCCTCTCGGCTCGCGGCGCTCGGCGCTCGCCGCTTGCCGTCCTGAACGAGTCGGACAGGTAGCATGGGGCGATGTCGCCGCTGGTGACCCTGCTGGTGCTCGGACTGCTGATCCTGGTGGTGATGCTCATGCTGCTATGGGCCATCGCCTCGACCGTCGGCCCGGGCTTCGTCGCCTGGCGGCGACCGGCGCGGGCCTCGAAGCCCGAGGAAGCGGCCGAGCGGCGCCCGCTGCGGGGCGAGGACGGCGCCGCGAAGCGCGGCGAGGAGCGCGGCGAGAAAGGCGGCAAGGAACGCGGCGCGAAGCGCAGCAGTGAACGCGGCGAGGAACGCGGCGAGAAGCGCCAGCAGCGCGGCGACGCCGAGTCGCCGCTGCCGCCGTCGGTCAGCGTCGAGCGCGTCTCGAACGACGACCTCCGAGGCGCCAGGGCCAACCGACCGGCCCCACGCCGGGACGTTCCCGAGGACGCCTTCGAACGCTTCTTGCGCTCAGGCCGCGACGACGAACGCTGAGCACGCAGCTGCTGCGCTCGGCCACGACGTTTCGCTGATCGACCGGTCCGAGGCTCCGGAGGCACTACCATCGGGCCATGATCGCAGCCGAACGACCCACCGCACCGGGCGAACGCCTCGTGGTCCTGGACGCCGTGCGCGGGCTGGCGCTGTTCGGCATCCTGATGGTCAATGCCACGCTGTTCTTCTGGCCGAGCTACGCCCTCGCGTTCGGTATGCCCCGACCGGTCGGCATCCTCGACGCGGCCGCCGCATGGCTCATGCGCTTCGGCTTCGAGGGCAAGTTCTTCACCCTCTTCTCGCTGCTGTTCGGGGTCGGCGTCGCCATGCAGCTCGCGCGCGGCTGGCCCGCCCG
>SKMG01000438.1 GCA_007121175.1 Trueperaceae bacterium
CGCGCGGGGCTCGACGAGCTCCAGGTCCCGCAGTACGTAGGCGCGTCGGACGAGGGCTTCACCAATCAGCTGCTGCGGCTGCGAGGCCTGGCGGTGATCGGTGTGGCGACTGTCGAGGCGGTCGATCGGGCGGGGCCAGCGCTGGTCGAGCTCGTCATCGTCTACTGACCGGCGCCGCGCGGCGGTCGGTGCGGAGTCGAGGCCGCTGCCGGGCGCCCGCGACGCTCGGGCGCGCCTACTCGCCCGGTCAGCTCGGACGCGCCTACTCGCCCCTGCTGCTCGGGCGCCTCAGTGTCGTTCCCTGGCCAGGAGGTCGCGGATCTCGATCAGCAGGGCGACGTCGGCGGGCATGGGCTCGGGCTCGGCCGCCTCCGGCATCTCCTGCCGCCGCGCGAACCGCTCCTGCGTCTGGTTGTAGGCGCGTACGACGATGAAGATCGCGAGCGCGACGATGAAGAAGTTGATGACGGTGTTGAGGAACGTGCCCAGCTGGATCACCGGCGCTCCCGCCTCGACCGCCTCGCTGACCGAGGCGTAGGCAGCGGCGTCGCGCAGGATGAACCCCAGCTCCGAAAAGTCGACGCCGCCGATCAGCAGCCCCAGCGGCGGCATGACGACGTGGTTGACCAGTGAGCTCGTGATCTGGCCGAACGCGGCGCCGATCACCACCGCCACGGCCAAGTCGATGACGTTGCCGCGGTTGATGAACGCCCGGAACTCCCTGAGCATGACCGACCTCCTCGCCGTCGGGGTCCGGAAGCGCCCGGAGCCCGGGGCCTTCGGGGCCGATTCTACTGCCGCGCCGGCCCGTCGACTCCGGCGCTGCGTTGGCGTACGCTGGGCGCGTGACGCAAGCGCGAACGATCCTCGTGGCCGAAGACGAGGCCGCGTTCTCGACCATGCTGGAGATGCTGCTCAGCGTCGACGGCTATGAGGTGGCCAAGGTCGCTGACGGTCGCGAGGCGCTGGCATGGCTGAGGGAGCACACGCCCGACCTGGCGATCCTCGACGTGGTGATGCCTCACCTCAGCGGGATCGAGGTGTGCTCGCGCATGAAGCGGGTCCGACGCCTGAAGGAGGTGCCCGTCATCATCCTCACGGCGTTGCGAGACCACGCGACGCGGGCGCAGGCGCGCGAAGCCAACGCCGACGCACTGGTGATCAAGCCGCTCGAGGGCAAGGACTTCCGGGCGCTGGTGCAGCGCGTCTTGGACGGTGAGCGTCAACCCTTCTGACGCTGCGGCTGCGAGCGCTGCCGCAGCGCCTCGAACAGCACCAGCGCTCCGCTCGTCGCGACGTTGAGGCTGTCGGCGGCGCCTCGCATCGGGATCGCCACCACCTCGTCGGCCGCTGCCAACCACGCGGCGTCGAGGCCTGCGTCCTCGGGGCCGACCACCACCGCCAGACTGCCGGTGAGCGGCGCCGACCAGTAGTCCCGGTCCGCGCTCGGGCTGGTGGCCACCAGCCGGACGCCGCGCTGCGCGAGTGCGGCGCGTAGCGCGGCGTCGTCGAGCGCCAGCACCGGCCGGCTGAATAGGCTGCCCATGCTGGCGCGAACGACGTTCGGGTTGCCGAGGTCGGTTCCGCTGCCGGTGACGAAGACGGCGTCGCAACCGACCGCGTCGGCGCTGCGCAGGAGCGCGCCGAGGTTGCCGGGCTTCTCGAGCCCGGCCATCACCAGGTAGAGCCCGTCGGCGGGCCAGGTGAGGGCCTCGAGCGGCGGCTGGGACGCGCTGACCACCCCGATGAGCCCGTCTGGCCGGTCGCGCAGGCTCACCTTGGCGAACGCCTCGGAAGCGAGCCGACGGCTCGTGTCGGCCGCGGCGAGCAGGCGATCGGCGATCTCCTGGGCTTCGTGCGAGTAGGCCTCAGGGCAGTAGGCCAGCAGCTCCAGGCGGCGGCCGGCCGCGATGGCGCGGACCAGCTCGCGCGCCCCCTCGACCAGCATCACCTGCTCGCGCTCACGCGCACGGCGCTCGCGCAGCCGCACCAGGCGCTTCACGAGTGGGTTGCTGCGCGAGCGGATGATCTCGGCGTCCATCGGCTCGCCATGCTACGACGCGGGGCAGCCTGGGCAGCGGTGGCCGACCTGCTGGCCGCCTACACTCGGCGCATGCGACCCATCATCGACCCGAGCGAGCTCCGTGAGCGCCTCGATCGACACGACCTGCGCCTGGTCGACGCTCGCTTCTCGTTGGCCGATCCCAGCGCGGGACGCGAGGCGTACCGCGTCTCGCACCTGCCCGGGGCGGTCTACCTGCACCTCGACGAGGACCTCTCGGGGCCTCCCGGCGAAGACGGGGGGCGGCACCCGCTGCCCGACCCCGATGCGCTCGCGGCCACCTTCGGGCGCGCCGGCATCGGTCCGGAGACCCACGTGGTGGTCTACGACGATGGCGACGGCATGATCGCGGGCCGGGTCTGGTGGCTGTTGCGCTGGCTGGGCCACGACTGCGTGCAGATCCTCGACGGCGGCCTGTCGGCCTGGCGCGAGGAGGGTGGGCCCGAGACGGCCGAGGAGCCGCAGCCGACGCCCAGGGAGTTCGAGCCGCTGCCGCGCGATGCCATGGTCGTCGATCGCGCCTGGCTGCTCGAGCACCTGGCCGACCCGCAGGTGACGGTGGTCGACGCGCGCTCGCCCGAGCGCTACCGGGGCGAGGTCGAACCGCTCGATGCGCGAGCCGGGCACGTGCCTGGCGCGGTCAACCTGCCGTTCGCGGGCAACCTCGCCGGCGGACGGTTCAAGGACGAAGCGGATTTGAGAGAGCGCTTCGCGGGCGTCGCCCGGGCCCCGACGCTGGTGGTCTACTGCGGCTCCGGCGTATCGGCAGCGCACGACGTGATCGCCTTGGAGCTGGCCGGCGTGCGCGGTGCGCGGCTCTACCCCGGATCCTGGAGCGACTGGGTGAGCTATCGCGACGCGCCCGTTGCGACCGGACCGGAGGACGCCGGGTCCGACGAATCGCCGCGGCCGAACTGACCGAGCTCCGCTCGCCGACGTCGTACCGTGGTGGTATGACCGCAGCTGCCTCCGCTCGTCGTGGCCTCGCTCGGGTGTTCCGAGAGCCGGCCAACGCCCTGACCCACCTCGTCGGCCTCGTGCTGGCCACCGCGGGCGCCGTGACCCTGCTGGTGCTCAGCCCGCTCGACCCATGGCGCCTGGTGTCCGCGGGCGTGTTCGGTGCCAGCCTGGTGCTGCTCTACACCGCCAGTACCCTGCTGCACGCGGTCCGGGCCGGACCGGCGGTGATCAGGCGGCTCAGGATGTTCGATCACGCCGCGATCTTCGTGCTCATCGCCGGTACCTACACGCCGGTCGTGCTGGTGCCGTTGCGGGTGGTCAATCCGGGTTGGGCCTGGGCGATGTTCGGGACCGTCTGGGGGTTGGCGCTCTTGGGCGTGCTGTTCAAGCTGTTCTGGATCGGTGCGCCGCGCTGGCTCTCGGTGGCACTCTACGTGGGGCTCGGCTGGCTCGTCCTGGTGGCGGTGGCGCCACTGCTCACCGCGCTCCCGGCGGGCGCCCTGGCGTGGTTGTTTGCGGGTGGTGTGAGCTACACCGGTGGCGCGATGGTCTACGCGCTCAAGCGTCCCGACCCGTGGCCGCGCACCTTCGGTTTCCATGCGCTGTGGCACCTCTTCGTGCTGGCCGGCAGCGCCTGCCACTTCGTCATGGTGCTCTTCTACGTGGTGCTGGCTTGAGAGCCCGACCTCCGGCCCTGCGCAGCGGCGGCGACCTGAGCGCGGGCCCGGCGGCCAGGCCGTGACCGAGCGCTCCCAACGCGCGTACCTGTCGCTGGCGAGCATCTTCCTGGCGATCGGAACTGCCGGCGTCGCGCTCGGCGTGCTCGATGCGACCTTCGGCTTCGGCCTGTTCCGCGGCAACCCGGCCCCGACCGCACTATTCCTGCTCGCGATCGGCGGCGCCCTGCGCTGGACCGCGATCCGCGGCGAGATCGTGCCCGAGGAAGCGCCCGAAGTCGTCGACGACGAGGAGCCGCCGCCAGCCTGAGCGCAACCTTCGCTGCCTGGCCCGGTACCTCCTCGCGCCGGCGGCGGACGCCAGCGGCGGTCCGCTGGCGGCGAGCGGCTATGATGCCGCGCATGCGCGTCTCGATCGAACTCGTCCCGCGCGACCCGGGCGCGCTGCGCCATCAGCTGCACGCCACCCTCGCGCTGGGGCCGGGTGTCGCGGCGACGAACCTGCCCGACCTGCTGCGCTTCGGGCTGCGAAGCTGGGATGCCGCGGTGCTGACACGCACGGAGGCGCGAGCGCTGGGCCGCGAGCTCGCCGCCGTGCCGCACGTGCGCGCCATGGACGTGCCGCTCGACCGGCCCTGGGCGCCCGCCGCGGCGCTCGACGGGGCCGGCATCGACGAGGTCGTGGTGGTGCAGGGCGATCCGCCGGTCGACCTGAGTCACGAGCTCAGCGGGGCGAACAGCCTGCAGGTGATCGCGAAGCTGCGCGCAGAGCGTCCGCGCTGGCGCATCTATGGCGCGCTCGATCCCTACCGGCAGAGCATCGCCTCAGAGCGGGACTACGCGCTGCGCAAGCTCGACGCTGGCGCCGACGGCTTCTTCACCCAGCCGTTCTTCGACGTGCGGCTGCTCGCCGCCTGGCGCGACTTGCTGCCTGACGTGCCGGTGTTCTGGGGCAGCACCAGCGTCACCTCGGAGCGCATGCTGCGCTACTGGGTGAGCCGCAACCGGGCCGTGTTCCCGGCGAGCTTCGAGCCGACGCTCGCCTGGCATCGCCGCTTCGCGCTCGAGGTCGTGCGCTTCGCCCGCTCGCACAGTGCCAACGTCTACTTCATGCCGATCAGCGTGTCGATCACCGCGTGGCTCGAAGAGGC
>SKMG01000103.1 GCA_007121175.1 Trueperaceae bacterium
CTGCGCTGGCGCCGAAGGCCCAGCCCAGGCCGCTCGCGAGGGCCTCGCGGGCCGCGCCGATCACGACGCCGACGGCCTCGAGGCCGAGCTCGCTGCCGACGAGCTCGGTGGCGCGCGCCATCCGTGCCGGATCGGTGAGCGTGTTGGGCGAGGTCACCAGCGCGAGCGCTTCGGCGCTCAGCGCCTCGGCGCCCGGTAGGGCAGCGAGGCCGCTGCCGAGACGAGATGCGATCACCGCACCGAACGCCGCCACCCCGAAGGTGCCACCCATCTGGCGCGCGAACTGCGTCGCCGCCGTGACGGTCCCGAGCTGCCGGCGTGGCACTGCGGCCTGCGCTACGACGACCAGCAGCGACATCAGCGGCCCGAGGCCCAGGCCTATGACGACGCTGATCACGACGGCGAGCGTGGCCGGTGTGGCCGTGCCGAGCGTCGCCGCCGCGGAGAACCCGAGCGCGGCGACGACGGCGCCTGCGACCAGCGAGCCCCAGTAGCGCCCAGTCCGCGAGGCATACCAGCCCGACAGGCTCGTGGTCGTCACGAAGCCGAGCATCAGTGGCGACAGCACGAGCCCGGATGCCGACGCGCTGCCGCCGAGCACGCCCTGGACGTAGAGCGGTAGGTAGAAGACGGCGGCGAACATCCCGGCGCCCACGAGCAAGCTGCCGAGGCTCGTCATCGAGACGACCGGATCGCGGTAGAGGTCGAGTGGGACGATCGGGTCCGCGGTGCGGCGCTCGTGCGCGACGAGGCCGACGGCGATCGAGAGCGCGATGACCAGCAGCAGCAGCACCGTGGGCGAGGTCCACGCGTGGCTCGCGCCGCCCAGGCTGAGGGCAACGAGCAACGGGGTGGTGCAAGCGATCAGCAACAGCGACCCGGTCACGTCGATCGGACCCGCCGAGGCCGTGGTACCTCTGGGAACGTAGCGGCGCACCAGGACGTACGACACCAGCGCGAACGGCACCACGACGAAGAACACCCAACGCCAACCGAACGTATCGGTGATCACGCCGCCCACGATGGGTCCGATCACTGACGAGATCCCGAACACGCCGCTGGTGATTCCTTGGTAGGCGCCGCGTTCGCGTGGCGTGAAGAGGTCGCCGAGGACGGCCCACGTCATCGCCATCAGCGCCCCGCCGCCGAAGCCCTGGAGCGCGCGCATCACAACGAGCTGCAGCATGCTCTGGGAGAAGCCGGCCGCGACCGACGCGAGCGTGAACAGGACGATGCCGAAGAGCAAGACCGACCTGCGTCCGTAGCGGTCGCCGAGGCGTCCGTATATCGGCAGCGAGACCGTCGAGGTCAGCGTGAAGGCGGTGAAGGCCCAGGCGTACAGCTCGAAACCGTCGAGCTCCGCGATGATCCTGGGCAAGGCGGTGCCGACCACGGTCATGTTGGTCGACGCCAACGCGAGGACTGCAAGGACGCCCGTGAATGCGAGCCGGGTCTCGAGGGATGGACGTCTCACTGCAGCAGCGGCCCCCTGCCGGCGCCGCTCAACGGCGGGTGATGAGGTCAGCGAGCAGCCGAACCCCGAATCCCGTCGGTCCCTTCACCTGGTAGCCGTCGGTGGCCTCCGTCGCCCGCACCCCCGCAATGTCTAGATGCGCCCACGGAAAGCGGGCGAAGCGTTCGAGAAAGGCCGCGGCGACGCAGGAGCCCCCGCTCGGCTTGCCGGACGAGTTCTTGAGGTCGGCGACCTCGCTCTCCAGCGCCCCGAGGTACTCGTGCCACAGCGGCATGCGCCAGAGCCGCTCGGCGGTCCGCTCGGCCGAGGCCAGCAGGGCGCTCGCCAAGGAGTCGTCGTTGGCGAACAGTCCGGCCGCGTGCGGTCCCAGAGCGACGTCGATGGCTCCGGTGAGCGTCGCCAGGTCCACGACGGCACGGGGCTCAAAGCGAGCTGCGAAGACCAGGGCGTCGGCGAGGATCAGCCGTCCCTCGGCGTCGGTCGAGATGATCTCGATCGTGGTGCCGTCGGCCGCCCTGACCAGGTCCGAGGGCCGGTATCCGAACGCGTCGATGACGTTCTCGGTCGCCGGGACCAGCGCCACGATCCGTCGCGGAGAGCGAAGTCGCCCGACGGTGCGCATCACGCCGAGCACGGCCGCCGCGCCCGCCATGTCGTGCTTCATGCCCGCCAGGCCCTGGCGGCCCTTGATCGACAGACCACCGGAATCGAACGTGATCCCCTTCCCGATGAGCACCAGCGGCGGCTCGGTGCCCTTGCTGGGATCGTGCTCCAGCACGATGAAGCGGGGCTCGTGGCCGGCCGCCCGCGCCACCGCCAGGAAGGCTCCCATGTGCTCGCGCTCGGCCCAGGCTCGGTCACCGATGGTGACCTCGAAGCCGTGGTCGGCCGCCAGGCCACGCGCGACGTCAGCGAGGTGCTCGGGCGTCGCGACGTTGGCCGGGTGCTGGATCAGGTCGCGCGCCAGTCGTGTACCCTCGGCGACCGCTTCGCCCCAGCGGATGCCGTCACGCAGGGCCTCGAGCCGGTCGGCGTCCTCGTCGACCAGGCTGAAGCCGTCGAGACCGTCATCCGCCTGGTACCGATAGAGACCGAGGCGAGCGCCTTCGACCGTCGCCTGGGCGGCGTCGCCCAGGGGCATTTCGTTGATTCCCGCCCCGTGCGCCAAGGAGGCGACGCGCCGCGCGCCGAGCTCGCGTGCGCGCCGCGCTGCGATCGCCGAGGCTCGCCTCACCGCCTCGCTGCAGAAGACGTTGGCAGGGCCCAGGCCGACGATCAGCACCCGGGAGGCGGCGATGGCGCCGCGGGGGTAGAGCACGGTGATCTCGCCCGCCCGGCCGCGCGCGTCGCCCGATGCCATGAGCTCGCTGATCGCGCCGCCGAGCGCGCGATCCACGGCGCCCGTCGCGCCCGACGGTGGAGAGCCACGCTCGAACAGGTTCACCACGAGGGTGTCGGCCGCGACGGCCAGCGGGCTCTCGGCGACAGCAGTGACGTCCATGGCTGAAGCGTACCAACGCGCGCAAGGGACAGCAGGCTCGGCGGCCGTCCGAGGGAGCCGAGGCGCCGGCTCGTGCCGCCAACCGACTCGGCTGCCGAGGCGCGGCCACGTACGGTGAGAGCCGCCACGCGCCACTCCGCTCAGGGCGATAGCGGGGCGAGCAGGGCGATGACGACCGGAAGCGTGACCAGCGACGCCACGGTGCCGAGGAGCACCGTACGGCCGACCTGAGCGGCATCGCCGTCGAACTCGACCGCCAGCATCGCGAGGTTGATCGCAGTCGGCATCGCGGCCACCAGCACCAGTGCGGCGAGATCGAGGCCCCCGAGCCCGACCATCCGCCCGATACCGTAGCCGAGTGCCGGAGCGACCACGAGCTTGATCGTCACCGCGGCGACGTTCAGGCTAGACGGCCACAGCGCGCGCGCCCGGCTCATCTGCACGCCCAACGACAGCAGCACGAGCGGAACCGCGGCATCGGCGAGCAGGCCGACGGCGCGCCCGACCCCCAGCGGCAGCTCGAGACCCATCGCACCGGCTGCCAGGCCGAACAGCGCCGCCCACAGGACCGGGAAGCCGAACACGGTCCGCACGGCCTGACCCGGTCGCGTCGCCCGGCCCACCAGCAGCGGACCGAGCGAGAACATGAGCAGGGCCGTCACCACGTACAGCAGCAGAGCGCGCTCCAAGCCCGCCTCGCCGAAGGCGAAGAGGCTGATCGGCAGCATCATGTTGGCTGCGTTCCCGAAGAGTGTGCTACCGACGAACGCCCGCCGCGCAGCCGCCGGCGACGTTCGGACGATCACCCACGACAGCGCCGCGAGCGCGAGCAGCAGCACGACGTAGCCGGTCAGCAGGCGGACGATCGCGCCGAGTTCGAGACTCATCGACGACAGCGTGCGGAACACGAGCGCCGGGACGGCGCCGTAGATCGCGAGCCGGGTGATCGGCCCGACGTCGAGGTCGAAGCGGCGCGCGAGGAGCGCTCCGACCGCGATGACGGCGAAGACGGGGATCACCACGGCGAGCAGGACATCGGCCATCGCCGCGCAGCCTACCGCTGCGCGAAGGCGAGCCGCACGGCACGATGGGGGCGACCCCAGCGGTCATCTGGACGCCGGCCCTCGGGCGGCCGGAGTACTGCGCCAGCAGCGTCATGCGACTGCGCCGGTTCGGCGTGGCTCGCCGCGACCTGCGGCACCACGCTCACGTTGCGCGTCGGGCGCTGGCCTCGACGGGTGGCCCCGCCGGGCGATGGGTTCGACGTTCAGGCGTCGAGGGCGTCCAGGATTACCTTCGTGAACAGCTCGACCGCCAACGGCAGCGCCGCTTCGTCGATGTCGAACTTCGGGTGGTGGTGCGCGTAGGCGCTCGCTTCGGATCCGCTCGCTCCGACGAACCAGTAGCAGCCTGGCGCCCGCTGCAGCCACAAGGCCATGTCGTCGCCTCCCATGATCAGGCTGCCGGTCTCGATGCGCTCGATGCCCGCGACGCTCCGCGCCACGAGTCGGACGCGTTCGGTCGCGGCTTCGTCGTTCACCACGGGCGGGGAGCCCTCGCGCCAGTCGACTTCGAGCCGACCGCGATGCCCTGTGGCGATCGCCTCGCTCAGCTCGAGGATGCGATGCCGCAGGTACTCGCGAGTGCTCGGGGAGAAGGTCCGCAGCGTCCCCTTGAGCTCGACGGACTCCGGTATCACGTTGAAGGCAGTACCGCCGTGCACGCTGGTGATGCTGATGACCGCCTCGTCGATCGGGTCGACCTCGCGTGACACGAGGGCCTGGAGCGTCGTGATGAGGTGTGCCGCCATCACGATCGGGTCGACCGCCTCATTTGGCTTCGCCGCGTGGCCGCCGCGGCCGTGCAGCACCAGC
>SKMG01000074.1 GCA_007121175.1 Trueperaceae bacterium
GCGCCGCAGGGGCGGCGCGACCGCCACGAGGGGCGCGCTGCTGGTAGGTGGCAGCCTTCGCGAGCGCCACGCGTGCGCGGCCGACGAACCAGCCGACGAACCAGCACCCAGGAGCGCTCCGGTATACTCGTTGGATGCCGGGGCGGACTCGCGCCCCCGCGAGGAGTCGATACGTGTCGGAACGAAAGCCCATCCACCTCACGGCCAAGGGCCTGGAGAAGCTGACCGAAGAGTTGCGCTACCTGAAGGAGGAGCGGCGCCAGGAACTCACCGAGTACATGGGCGCCGCGTTGGCCGACGGCGACCTGCGCGAGAACGCCGCCTACGACGAGGCCAGGATGTTGCAGAGCGCGAACGAGACGCGCATCGCGGATCTCGAAGAGGTGTTGGCGCGCGCGGTCGTGGTGAGCCAGTCCGAGGCGGCCGATGCGCCGGCCGCGCTCGGAGCCAGCCTCCACGTCGAGGACGAGTCCGGCTCGCGGCACGTGTTCCACCTCGTCGGTTCGGTCGAGGCCGACGTGCTGCAGAACCGGATCTCGGACGAGTCGCCGTTGGGCCAGCAGCTGCTCGGCCGCCGCGCGGGCGACGAGGTGCTGCTCGGTTCACGGCGCTTCCGGGTCGTCTCGATCCTGTTCGAGTAGGCCGAGTACGTCCGTACCGTACCCGGCTGAACCGCTACGCCACGGGTTTCAATCTCCGGTGTAGCTGAGGAACACGAAGTCGTTTGCCGCGGCGCCGGTGTGGCAGCTCACGCACATCATGTGCATGTCGGTGCCGACCTCGGCCCACATGCCCGCGAACTCCCCGGTCTCGCCGCGCTCGAACATCCCGTACTGCCAGTCGCCGTTGTCGGGGTCGAAGCCCGGTACCTTGCGCATGGCGGTGATGACGAACACGTGGAGCGTGTCGGTGTCGATGCTCTCCTTGACCAGCTCCGAACCGGCGGGGAAGGGGAACGACCGCGCCCTCGCGGCGTCGGCGCCGATTGCGTTGACGTAGACGTCCTTGGCCTCGGGATGCGCGCTCTGGATGAAGTTCTTCTGCGGGTTGAGACGAGTCCAGTCGGCATAGTGAGGGCGCTCGGCGCCCATCGCGCCTTGCGCCGCCGCTATGGCGAGAGCCGTGGCGAGCGCGATGGCGAACGTGCTGGCGAGGGCGAGGACCATGGGGAGCTTCTGAAACATGAGCGCCTCCTCAAGAACGCGTGAGCCGAGAGGCGATCATGAGGCGGCGGAGCCCGCCTCGTCCGTCTCCTGGTTGACCGACAATCGCGTCGGGTCGTCTGGGCAGCCGGCTGGCTGAGGGTTCCTTGACGCGTCCGTCATCGGCATTTCACGACCCGGTTGGTATCGTGAGCGCGTGTTCCGCTGGGCTCTCCTGGCACTCGCTCTCGTGCTCGCCACGCTCGTTGCGCTGACGCTCTTGCCGGACCGGCGCGCCGAGGCGCCCGATGCCACCATCCGCCTGTTCGACGCGCGCATGACGCTCTACCCGGAGGCGGACCCCGACGCGGTGTGGACGTTCAACGTGCCCGAAGCCGCGTACGATCCGTCGACCGAGACCACCACGCTCTTCGACCTGCGCGACGGCGCGCGCACTGAGGGAGGCGTCGTCGACTTCACGCTGTCCGGAGCCGAGGTCGTCATCGACCGCAACGACGACCTGCGCGGCGATCAGCTGCAGGCCGTGCTCCAGGCCGACGGCCTCGAGCTCGACATGGAGGGCCGTGACGGCCGCCAAGTGCACATCGATCAGCGCGCCGCGCGCTTCGCGGTGCCGCGCGCCACCATCACCGGCGACGGCCTCGACGGCATCTACGAAGACATGCGCATCGCGTTCGACTTCACCGAGTTCGAGGCTGGCGGCCCCGGGACGGTCGGCTTCGCCACCTTCGAGGCGGAGCGCGGCCGCTCCGACTAGAGCCGCAACGAGAGGACCAAACCGTGGACCCCCAGCACCGCACCCCCCAACGTCGCCCCTCGGGCGCCAGCGCGCGCCACCGGCTGCGGCTGCCTGCCTGGCACGCGCTGGCGTTCGTCGTCGCACTCGCCGCCGCGGCGGCCCTGGCCCAGGAAGCCGAGTCCACTGCGCTACCGGACGAAGCGCTCGAGCGCCGCATCATCACCATCGACTCCTCGGGCGGCACGCAGCGCGGCAACTTGCGCTTCGGCCCGATCTACTACGAGCATCCCGATGCCGAGGGGATCGTCGCGACCGTCTCCACCCTCACGATTCGCGCGCCGCGCGCCGAGCTCCGCGGCCCCGACGAGGTGCTGCTGTCGCAAGCGCAAGGCCGGAGAAGGGCCGACTTCGACGGCGGCGTGGTCGTCACCCGCGGCAGGCTCATCGCGACCGGCGATAGCCTGGCCTACGACGAGGCGACCGGACTCGGCGTGCTCACGGGCTCGGCTAGCGTCGTGATCGCGCCGGCGACCGAGGGCGAGGACGAGGTGCTCATCACCGCCGCGACTGTCACCTTCGACGTCGACACCGACGTCAGCATCTCCGAAGGGGAGGTGCTGCTCGTGAACGGTGACCAGACCGCGGAGTCGGAGCGGCTGCGCTTCGAGGAGGCGCGCAACCTCGGCCAGTTGACGTCGGGTGACGGGCGCACGCTGGTCACCAGAGCGGGAGACGACGGTCCGCTCACCATCGAGGCGCGGGAGATCCGCGTGCTCACCGATCTCAAGGCCCTCTACGCCAACGGCGCGGTCGAGGTCGTCGACGGCCCGATCACCAGCCACGGAGAGATCGTGTTCTACGACGACGATGAGGAGGTGGCCGAGGTGATCGGCGCACCGGCCGTGGCGGTCGACGAGGCAGCCGGCGTCCGACTCGAGACCGACCGCATCAGGCAAGACGTGCGCTACCGTTTCGTCGAGGCGATCGACGCCACCGTCCCGACGAGCTACTCGGTCGAGCAGTTCGCCCTGACGGGGGAGTGAGGGGCTGGTGCTGCGGCGCTCGCGCGGCACGCCGCGCCGGGCAGGCACCAGCTCACGCCGCGCCGCCGTCGGCCTCCTCGGGTCGGCGCTGACGCTGCTGGCGCTCGCCGCCGCGACGGCAGCGGTCGCGCCGACCTTCGCGGCCGCGCAGGCCGGCACCGCCACCACCGTGACGGTCGCCCGCGGTGAGCGCACCATCACCGTCGTGCAGCGAGCGCTGGCTGTGGACGGGGCACGCAGCATCCTGAACAACCCCAACTGCGAGGCCGAGCACAACACCCATCTCTTCGTCGGCCCCCCGCCAGGCTTCGTCGAGACCACCATCGAGGCCACTCGGCTGACCTCATCCATCGCGCGCATCCGCGTCCCAGCGGAGGGTGGGGACGAGACCATCGAACTGCTGCAAGGCGCCGCCACCGTCGACCGTCCCGGCTGCCTCGAGGCCGTCGATGATCGCGACGCCGAGCCGGTGATGCTCGAGCAGGGCCGCACCGTGGTCTACGGGACGCGCTTCTTCCTCGAGCAGGACAGCGACCTCGCGCAGCTCGACGGACCGGTGGCGCTGACGCGCCAGAGCGAGGGCGGCGTCACGCTCGAGGCCAGCGCGAACTCGCTGGTCCTGGACGTGCGCACCGAGGCGGCGACGCTCCATGGCGACGTGGTCGTGACCAGTGCCGAGCGCGTGACCCGAGCCGACCGCCTCGAGCTCGACGAGCAAGCGGGCATCGCGCTGCTCACCGGCGCACCCGCCATCAGCGTCCGCGGTGACGAAGAGGTGCGCGGCAGCGTGCTGCGCTACGACTTGGAGACCGACGAGGTCGTCGCGATCGGGGCCGTGGGGGCCCGCTTCGACATCGAGCTCGATTGACGCCTCGTGCCGCGGCCGGCGCGACTCGGCGGCGCCTACTGCCGCTTCGGCAGGTGTACCACCAGCACGCCGCCGCGCAGGTGCGCGCTGGCGCGGTCGCGCTCGACGGGCGCCGGCAGGTCGATCGTGCGCTGGAAGGGACCGTTGGGCCGCTCGCTGAAGAGCACGTCAGCGTTGTCCTCGAGCGTCTCGCGCAAGCCAGCGATCAACAGTCGACCGCCCTGGAGGGCGACTTCGAGGTCGCCCTGATCGACGCCCGGTACCTCCATGCGCAGCTGCAGCGAATCACCGAAGTCGAGCAGGTCAGCCTTCGGAGCGAGTGCGTCGGCACGCGTGTCGCTCTTCACCAGCGACTCGATGCGGTCACGCACCTTGATCAGCTCGTCGAGATCTGCGGCGGTGCCGAAGCGCTCGAGGTCCATTCGCAAAGTGTAGCACCGGCCGTCAGCAGCAGCGTTACGCTGCTTGCGTGGGGCAGGTATCGACCCGGATCCCCGCGCTCGCCGCACCGACCGCCTCGGGCAAGACCGCGGTGGTGCTGCGGCTGGCGCAGCGCTGGCCGCTCGAGGTCGTATCGGCCGATGCGATGCAGGTCTACCGCGGCCTCACGATCGGCACGGCGAGCCCGAGCGACGAGGAGCGTGAGCGGGTCCCGCACCATCTCGTGGGCGAGGTCGAGCCGAGCGAGACGTTCAGCGTCGCGGCGTACGTGCGCCGGGCGGAGACGGCGATCGCCGAGATCCTGTCGCGCGGCTGCGTACCTATCGTCGTCGGCGGCACCGGCTTCTACCTCGGCGCGCTCATCGAGGGCCTGCCCAGCACGCCCCGCGCCGACCGCAGCGAGCAAGCGCGCATCGCCGGCGAGATCGAAGCGCGAGGCCTCGATCCGCTCCTGCTCGAACTCGCGGCAGCTTCCCCGCTCGACGCCGAGCGCACGCAGCGCAACCCGAGGCGGGTGGTGCGGGCCGTCGAGGTGCTGAGGCGCACGGGCAGGCCACCATCGGCCTTCCCCATGCGACCGCC
>SKMG01000365.1 GCA_007121175.1 Trueperaceae bacterium
CCACCGCACGTCAGGTGATCGGCTACGAGCGGCTGCGGCGCGTGCTGGTAGGCGAACTCTCGCTGGAGGCAGCGCTGGCGGAGATCGAGCGGGCAACGCTGCGCTACGCCAAACGCCAGCGCACCTGGTTCAAGCGGAGGCCGCCGCAAGCCCGCCGCTGGTACGGCACGGCCCTGGCTCACGAGGCCGAGCTCGAGACCTGGCTGGCTTCCGTGATCGACTGATCGATCGGTCGGGCCAGCACGGCCAGCGGCAGCGACGCGCCGCCCGGCTCGACTCAGGCCGCGTCGTGCCGGTCCTCGGCCTCTTCCTCGCCCGGCCTCCGCTTACGGCCGGTGAGGAACCCCTTGATCCGCTCTGCCAGGGTCTCGCGAGCCTCGATCGGCTCACCCATCTCCTCGGCGTACTCCTCGAGCAGCGCGCGTGCTCGCTTGCTGAGCCGCCGCGGCGTCTCCACCACCACGGTCACCAGGAGGTCGCCGTGCCCGACCTGCCGCAGCCGCGGCATGCCCTTGCCCGGCAGCCGCACCTCGGTTCCGCTGTGGGTGCCGGCGGCGATCTCGATCAGCTCCGGTCCGTCGAGCGTCGGCACCTCGAAGCAGCTGCCGAGCGCTGCCTGGGCGAAGCCGATTCGCAGTTCGCTGCGAAGGTCGTCGCCGTCGCGCACCAAGTGCGCGTGCGGTGCCATCTGCACGTAGACGTAGAGGTCGCCGGTGGGGCCGCCATCGACCCCGGCGTTACCCTCCCGAGGGATCCGCAGCCGGTAGCCGCCATCGATGCCCTTCGGCAGCGGCACGTCCGCCGTGGCGCTCTCGGGCACGCGGCCCGCACCTCGGCAGACGCTGCAGGGGGTGACGATCACCTCGCCCTGGCCGCGACAGCTCGGGCAGGTCTGGGTGGTGAGCACGGTGCCGAAGAACGACTGCGCCTGGGCACGCACCTGGCCGGCCCCGCCGCAGGTGTCGCAGCGCCGCCGTCCTCCACCGCCCGGCTCGCTGCGCTGCCCGTGGCAGTGATCGCACGCGGTGAAGCGCTCGACCTCGACTTGCAGCGTGGCTCCGTCGCGCGCCTCCTCGAGCGTGACCTCCAGCTCTACCTCGAGATCCTCGCCCGCCATGCCGCGCTGACGCTGGCCGCGCCCTCTCGCCATACCGCCGCCGAACACCGATGCGAAGACGTCGAAGATGTCACCGGTGAAGACGGCCTGTGCGTCGGCGTCGCCGTAGCGGTCGTAGCGCGCGCGCTTCTCCGGGTCGGAGAGGACGGCGTAGGCCGCATTGATCGCCTTGAAGCGCTCCTCGGCCTCGTTATCTCCGTTGTTGCGGTCGGGATGGTAGCGCAGCGCCAGCTTGCGGTAGGCGCTCTTGATGGTCTGCGCGTCCGCGTCACGGGGTACGCCGAGGGTGTCGTAGTGGTCCGGCACGGCCGACAGTATACGGGCCCCCACGCCCGAGAGCGTGACGTGTACTCAACGGACCTGCGCCTTCGGCGCGCAACCGGCCCTGGCGGCGCATGCAGACTGCGCGCGGCGCGCCTTCCTCAACGGCGCTTGAAGCTCTCGAGGCGCTTCGCGGCCTCGGCCGCGTCGATCTCGCCTCGCTCGAGCAACGTCAGCACGTCGCCGCGAAGCTCCTCGGGCTCCTCAGCGCTCTCGTAGCCGAGCGCTCGCAGCAGGTTCTCGAAGCGCAGGCGTACGGTCGGGTAGCTGACGCCCATGGCGCGCTCGACCTCCTTGAGGTTGCCCCGCACCTTGACGAAGAGGCGTAGGAACTCGACGTGCTCGGCCGGCAGCAGCGCGAACTCGTTGGGCTGGAAGCGGCCCTCGATCACGACGCCGCTGTGGGGCGCCTGCAGACGCGTGATCTCGAGCGATTCGCCCGTGACCGGGCAGGCGGTGGGCATGGGAAGCGATGGCATGGCGGTACTCCTTGCAGCGTCAGGCTCAGGCCTGCGAGATCTCGATCCGGACCGCTCCTTCGCCGTCAGCGGCCTCGATCTGGATGAAGGGCGACCCGGAGGGGAGCCGCAGCAGGCCTTCGCCGTGGCCATCGAGCAAGGCTTCGAGGGCCGGCCAGGGCGCGCGCAGCGGCGGCTCGACCACGAATCGGGCGCGGCGCTCGGGCCGGGCGAGCTCCTGGCGCCATGATGCCGGTGCCCACTGCCAGGCGTAGGCGACCCAGGGCAGGGCGAGCAGGCCGAAGCGGAGCAGCTCCTCGAACGGCCACAGCGGCACGCCCCAGCGCAGGTGCCAAGCGCCGACGTCGACGCGCACCACCACGAAGCGCGGGCGAAGGTCGTCCCAGACGGCCTCCCAGTACGTCACGTCGGACCAGCCCGGGAGCACCATCACACCACCTCGACGACGATCCTGGCCTTGGCCGTGCCGCTGGCCTCGTCATCGACGTGGATGTCGACGAGCGGACCGTCGGGGACGTCATCGCCGAGCCCCTCAAGCAGCGTGCTCAGGTCGATGCCCTGGCTCTCGAGCTCACGTTTCGCTTCGGGCGGTAGGAAGCGGCTGGCGAACTTCGCCAAGCCGATCGGCACGTTGACGCGCACCTTCGCCCGGTCCTTGCCGCTCGCATCGCCGAAGGCGTCGATCGACACCCGGAAGGTACGCGCGGTGCCGCGCCGCCTGGGCGGGGCCGGTGCGGTCCCGGGCGCCGGCTCGCTCCCGAGGGCGCCGAGCAGCCGAGCGGCGTCCTCGGCTGAGATCGTGCCGGCCGCGAGCATGTCCAGGATGCGCTTGCGGCTGTCGACGTCGGCCATGTCAGCGCTCCGTCTTCAGCGTGAGGCTGCCCGCCGACAGGCGCAGCTCCAGCTCCGCGGCACCGCTGCCGAGCGTTCCGCGGTAGTGCTGGCCGATGCCGTGCGCGTTCCGCTCTCCCTGGAGGTCCGGACCCATGACGTTCAGGTCGCCGACTTTGACGTCCGCCACGATGCGCACGTCGGAGCCGGGCATGAGGACCACGTCGAGGTCGCCTGCCTTCGCCACGAGCCGCTGCTTGCCATGGGCCGGACGGATGCGCGCCTCGAAGTCGCCGGCCTTCTTGTCGACGTCGACGAAGCTGGCGCCGTCGATCACGAGGTCACCTGCGAGCATGCGCCCGCGCACGTGGGGAACACCGCGAATCGTCACGTCGCCGGCCTTGACGTCGAGTTCCACGCCCATCTCCGCGGGGAGATCGATCTCGATGCGTTCCGGCCGGCCACGGTGATTGCCGAAGAACGACCAGCTGCTCAGCTCCGGGCGGTAGCGCAGCCGCCAACCATCGCCGTGGGGCTCGAGGCGGGCGTCGTCGACCTCGCGTCGCAGCCGTGGCGCTTCGAGTCCCGGTTGCGACTCCGCGAGCAGGTCAGCGGCGAGCATCTCCGTGACGAGCCAGCGCACACCCGGCACGTCGCCGGCGCGGGGCATTGAGGCCTTTGCACGCGCGGGTGGCGCAGCAGCGGGGGAGTCCGGTGGGAGCGGGGCTTCGGGAACCGACGCCGAGGCGTCGGCCTGGGGAGCATCGGACGCTGCGGTCGGCGGCGCCCCGGCTTCACCTGCGGGCTCGGAGTCGTCATCGGCTTCGGCGACCGCGGCGTCACCTCGCACGACTGCGATGAGCTGCGCGGCTTCGGCTTCCGTGAGGCGGCCTTGATCGCGCAGCGTGATGATGCGTTCGATGTCGCGCGCCAAAGGATCGTTGGTGTCGTGATTGGTCATGCAATCTCCTCCTGGGGCGGCGCCGCTGCGGACTCAGGCGCGGCCGGGGCGCGAAGTGACGATCTTCGTGGGGCGCGCGTCGAGGCGCTCAGCGAAGCGCTCGAGGCGCTGGGCGAAGGCGCGGGCTGCCGCGGCGACTGCGAGCACGAGCGGGTTCGGGCGGTAGCCGTGCTGGGCACGGCGTGCGGCCTCGATGACTGCCAGCTGACGCAAGTGCGCCGCGTGCAGCTGGCCAGTCTCCCATGCTTGACGGTACGGCATCTCGCCCTCCTTGATCAACATGGTAGCCTCGTGTTTCCATACTGTCAAGTCAGAGCTTACATTCTCTGTGGGGTGGGGTCTCCACCGATCGACGCTGCGCACCCCCAGGCAGGCATCAACCAGTCCCGTCTGGGGCCGGCCGACTACCCGCGTGAGCAGAGCCGAGCCTCCGCGGACGCCTGAGTCACGTCCGCTGGCGTTGGTCGGTATCGAGGCGACCGTCCACCAGCATGTAGGCGCCTCCCTTGAACCCCTGTACTTCGTACCCGCGCGCGAGATAGGACGGGAACACGAGCTTGAACGCCTCCCGCCAGTCCAGCGCCAGCGACGGGGCCACGGCTCGCAAGCTCGAGACATCGGCCGGCGCCGCGACCCACACCGTGGGTGCGACGAGGTCGAGCGAGGGCTCGTCCGGCCCTCCCGCCTCCGTCGGCTGCAGCGCCCACGCTGACGGTTGAGCGACAGGGACGTCGGACGGCTTCGAGAAGCGAGCACTATCCTCGTTGCGATCGTCGCCGAAATGCGCTGCCGGATCGTACGCCGCTCGCGCCCGAACCCGTTCGTGATCGATGTGCCAGACGGCCACGAAGCGGTCGGTCGGCAGCGTTCCCGACAGCTGGCCCCCCAGGACGCCGTAGAAGTCGGGTTGGTACTCGTGCACCACCGCCCCCAGATACTCGAGGTTCAGCCGCGCGTTGCCCGCCTGTAGCGGGTCGAAGGTCCAGACCACCCAACGCAAGCCGCGGTCGACGCACCAGCGTCGTTGGAACCACTTGAGCCGCCGACCTGCTCCCATACCACGCGCTTCGGGAGCGACCGCCAGCATGTGCGAGTGCATCCCGGGACCCTCGA
>SKMG01000165.1 GCA_007121175.1 Trueperaceae bacterium
GCCTCGGTCTCGAGCCTCGACTCGCCACTGACTGGGAGTTCTCCGAGGACGGCCTGACGCTTACGTTCAACCTACGCGAGGGCGTCACCTGGCACGATGGCAGCCCGTTCACGTCGGCCGATGTGCGCTACACCTACGAGACGACGCTCGATCCTGATTTCGGCGCGCAGAACCGCTCGCTGTATGTGTCGATCGAGACGATCGACACACCCGACGATCACACCGTGGTGTTCAATCTGAACACGCCGTCGGCGTTCCTGATCAACAACATGGCGCGCCTGCCGATCGTGCCGGAAGGTGTCCCTGAGGACTTCGCGCAGCGTCCGCTGGGCACCGGCCCGTACATGTTCGACACCTGGATCCGCGACGATCGCCTGGTCCTGCGGCGCTTCGACGATTACTGGGCAGGCGCGGGCAGCATCGAGTTCCTCGAGTTCCGCGTGATCCCCGAGAACGCCACCCGCTTGCTCGCTTTCGAGGCCGGAGAGGTCGACGTCACCCAGGGTCAGCTCCCGCCGGAGGAACTGCCTCGCCTCGAAGACGATCCCGCGTACATCCTCGAGCGGATTCCTGGTTCCGGCTACACGTATCTGGGCTTCAACACCAACGTCGCGCCACTCGACGATGTGCGCGTCCGCCAGGCGCTCAACCACCTGATCCCTCGCGAAGCCATCGTGGCACGCGTGTTGAACGGGAACGGCTTTCCCGGCATCAGCATGATCCTGCCGACGATGCCGTGGTTCAACCCCCACGTGCGAACGTACGAGTACGATCCCGAGCTCGCCCAGAGCCTGCTCGAGGAGGCAGGACTCGACTTCGACGCGCCGCTGCGCTTGTACACGCAGGACAACGCGGTGCGCATCCAGATCGCCGAGATCCTCGCGTTCGAGTTTAGCCAGATCGGTCTCGAGCTGCAGACGAACATCGAGGAGTTCGGCGCCTACCTGAGCCGGATCCAGAACACCGACGACTACGACATGTTCATCCTCGGCTGGGGCGGTCAGCTGGATCCGGACCGTGCGACCATCCGCCAGTTCCACAGCGGCGAGCCGGGCACAGCCAACTACACCTACTACAACAACCCGCGGGTCGATGAGCTGCTCAACGAGGCCACCGCCACCGACCCGACCAGCGAGCGGTCAATCGAGCTCTACCGCGAAATCCAAGAGATCGTGGTCGAGGAGTCTCCATACGCGTTCATCTTCTACACGGAAGAGACCGCGCTTCACCACCCGTGGATCGGCGGCTTCACCGCCCACCCCTACTATCCTGCTGTCTACCAGGACGCGCACCTCATCACCAAGAACCGCTGAGTGCTGCGACCCAAGACCAGCTCGTTGCGAGTGAGACTCGCTTGCCCGCAAGGCCTGGCGTAGATCCTTAATCGAGCGCGCCCCGAGCCTCACCGCCCGGGGCGCGCTCGTCGTGACGGTGTCAGCCGGCTGCGGTCCGCGCCGGATCGAGGCGATAGCGCCGCAGCCGCGCCGCGAGCTGCAGGATCGGCAGCGTGAGCAGCGCCCCGGTGAGGCCCATGACGCCGTAGCCCGCGCCCGCGAACAAGACGCCGGAGAAGAGCACCGCGGAGGCCGCCGCCAGGCCCACGAGCAGGTCGTTGAGTCCCTGCGTGCGCGCCTTCTCAGCCGGCGACAGCGCGTCGGAGAGCAGGGCAGAGCCTGCGACGTAGCAGAAGTTCCAGCCGATGCCCAGGCCGAACAGCGCGATCGCGAGCGGCAGGAGCTGCGGTGAGAGCGGCGCCGCCAGACAGCTCGCCACGGTGAGGAGCGCACCGGCGGTGATCACCGGCAGCCGGCCCCAGCGGTCGGCGAGCCAGCCGGTCACGACCGAGAAGGCGAACATCCCGAAGGTGTGGCTCGAGAACACGATCGAGATGCCCGCGAGCGTATGTGCGTGCTCGCGCATGTGCAGCGAGGTCATCTGCATGATCCCGACCATCACCGCGTGCGCCAGCACCACCGTGACCACGGCGGTGCGGACCATGGGGTCTCGCAGGATCTGCGGCAGGCTCCGCTCCGGACCGGTGGTCGCCGCCGTGTCGGCGCGGCCAATGGCCTCGCCGATGGTTTTGGGATCGGGGCGCAGGACCAGCTGCAGCACGACGGCCGACAGCGCGAAGGCCACCATCACCGTGAGGTACGGGCCCGCGAGCTCATTCCAGCCGAAGCCGCTGGCGATGGCCCCGGTCGGCGCCACCAGCGTCGGCCCGACCACCGAACCGAAGGTGCCCCCGAGCACGACCGTCGCCACCGCGCGGCCGCGCCGTGCGACTGGGTTCACCTCGGCGGCGGCGAAGCGGCCGAGCTGCACCGAGGCTGTGCCCGAACCCATCACCACCAGCCCTGCCAGCAGCAGCGCGAAGCTGCCACCGATGATGCCCAGCAGGGCGCTAAAGGCACCGAGGACGCCCGTGGCGAGGCCCAGCGACAGCGCGTTGCGCCGCCCCAGGCGGTCCGACAGCCCGCCCCACAGCAGCGCCCCGAACGCGGCGCCGATCAGGTAGGTGGCGCCTGGCGCCCCGGCGAGGCTAGCGCGGCCGGAGAGCTCCGCCCCGACGATGGCCGCGACGGTGGCGACCCCGATCGAGCCGGCCGATCCGAGCGATTGGACCGCCAGCAGGGCGAGGGTGATGCGACGCGCGAGCCGCGGCGAGGTGACGTCCACGAGGGACGAGTCTACGTCGCGTGACTGCTCTGCGCCGGCTCGGGCGCAGCAGAGTGCCTCACGACGGTGCGGGGCGAGCTGCACGGCGCGGCCCAGGCCCAGCAGCGGGCTCGAAGACGGCCTTCAGCACGCGCCGCGTGCGTACGTCTGCGAGCAACACACGGTAGTCGCTGAGCGCATAGCGCCGGCTGACGATGGCCTCGAGCCCCGGCAGCGAGGACAGGTGCGACACCGCCTCGGCGAAGTCGTCGGCGCGGTACGCGAAGGAGCCGCGCAGCTCGACCTCTCGGAACCAGTGCGGCGAGAAGTCGTGCCGCGCCGAACCGGTCGCCCCGAGCAGCACCACGACGCCGCCCTCGCGCGCCGCCCAGGCCGCCGCGTCGAGGCTCGAGGCGGTCCCGGCCGCATCGATCACCGCGTCGAAGCCGCCGCGCCAGGCGGGCGGGCCGATGCGCGTCCGGTACGAGCGGGCGCCGGCGGCGGCGCTGGCGTCCTTGACGTCGCCGTGCACCTGATCGGCGCCGAGCGCCAAGGCCGCCTCCCGCTGGGGGGCGTGCCGCGCGAGGACGTGCAGTTCCCCAGCGAAGCCCACATGTCGCAGTGCGGCGATGGCGCTCAGGCCGATGCTGCCGCTGCCGATCACGAGCAGGCGCTTCGGCAGGCCGCGCTCGAGCGCCATCCTCGCGCCGCGCAGCGCCACCGCGTACGGCTCCGCCAGCACCGCACGCTCGTCCGGGACGCTGTCGGGCAGCGCGTGGAGCCGGCGCTCGGGAGCGACGACGAACTCGCCCCAGCCGCCGGGCGTGTCGCGGTTGTAGCCGATCATCCCGGGAGCACGGGGCCCCTCGGCGATGTTCTGGCAGAGGTGATCATCACCCCGGCGGCAGTGACTGCACGGCTCCAGGCCGTGATCGGCGCAGGCGAGGACGGGGTTGATCGCCACCCGCGATCCCTCGACCTCGGCCACGATCTCGTGACCGAGCACCGCGGGAAAGGAGAAGAACGGCGAGAGCCGCGGCGAGTTCCTCCCGAAGAGCAGCCCGAGGTCCGAGCCGCACACGCCGGACAGCCGCACCGCGAGGCGCTGCCAACCGGGCGGCGGCACGGGACGCTCGATGCGCTCGAGCCGCAACGATGGCAGCGACACCGGAGCGCGCTTCCCCAGCGCGCCGGCGAGCAGGAACCTCGGCACGCTGACGTGATAGCGCAACGCCTGCATACCGGTCCCTGCGGTCGGCATCACGTCATGGGCACGGTCGGGAGCAGCTTGCCGTCGATGCGGGTCATGATGTCGTCGAGATCGGTGCCGGTGATGGTGAGGCCGTGGTTCTTCAGCCCCACCACCGCGCGCGCCGGATAGTCGGCCTGGCGGATCTGCTCGGCCACCGCCTCGCCCAGCTGATAGGTGCCGCACGGGTAGGTGAACAGCGTCGAGGGCACGCCCTCGAGCCAGGCATGCACGTGCACGATGGCGCCCACACTCGGGTGCTCGCGGTAGATCAGCCAGTGCTCGATGGCGTCGACCGACACCCGCCGCGGTTCGATGCCCTCAGGCACCGACAGGCGCATCGCGTTGCGCTCCGAGTCGTAGTCGGTGACCATCTGGATGTCGCGTCCAATGGTCAGCAGGCGCGCCTTGTCGACGCCCGAGGCCGACATCCAGAAGCGTTTGTCGTCCTTGCGGGCCGAGAGGTTGCCGTACGACAGACCGCCGATCCCGTAGAGGCGTTTGACGTGCCTGAGGTCGCGCTGCGACAGCACGTCCTCGAGCGGGAAGGGCGCCGGCAGCAGGTCCCATTGCTCGAGCCGCCGGCCGGCGTCGGCGAGCGCCGCGGTGATCGCGTCGCCGTTCCAGAGTTCGGGTTCGAGATCGGGCACGAAGTCGTTGTCGATCACCAAGACCGAGGAGACCACCGGGATGATCCGGTCCACCAGGCGCTCGATGAAGCCCGGCCCCTCGGGCTCGACGAAATGACCCAGCTCGGGGGTGAGGAAGTGCGCGGAGTCACCCGGCACCACGACCAGCAACACGTTAGAGAGCGAGCGAACGAGATATGGGTAGAGCGACTTCGTGAGGTCCGCCGGCAGCTGCGGCAGCTCCATCAGCGAGACCACGAAGGTGGCCTGGGCCTTGCGCCGGAA
>SKMG01000100.1 GCA_007121175.1 Trueperaceae bacterium
ACCGGGCGACTCCTGAGCTCACGAACGGCGCTGCGCAACTCTGCCAGGCCGAGTTCGGTGAGCGTGGCGAGCGTCAGCCCGTAGGCGCGTTCACGGAACGAGGCTTCGATGTTGGCCAGCATCTGGCTCGGTCCGTAGTAGGTGGTGCCGAAACTCACGATCCCCACCGTTCGCGAGCGGCGCGTCACCAGGTTGCGCGCGGCGCCGTTGGGCAGGTACTCGAGCTCGCGAATGGCCTCGAGCACGCGTGCGCGGGTCGCAGGCGCCACGCTGGCGTGCCGGTTGATCACCCGGGAGACCGTCTGGTATGAGACGCCCGCTTTGCGCGCGACGTCGAGCATCGTCGCCTGCCGTTCAGCCTCTGCCGACACGTGCACCCCTTCAGTGAGCGCTCATCGAGCGCTGCGTGCGACCTGGTTTGTGAACGTTCACATGATACCTCTGCCGGCGAGCTCCGTCAAGCGCTGCCCCTCTCCCGGCGCGCCAGCCGATCCCCCACTCGCGGCGCGCCAGCCGATATCCGAGCACGAGGCCACACGACGAGGCGGCGCCCGCGTTGCGGGCGCCGCCTCCAACCTGCCAAGGAGGACTACGCCCTCGACACCACGCCCACCTCGTCGAGCACCGCGTTGAAGGTCGCGCTGGGCCGCATGGCCTCGGTCGCCGAAACCGTGTCCGGACGGTAGTACCCGCCGATGTCGACGGGCTCGCCCTGCGCGGCCAGGAGCTCATCGTTGATGGTTGCCTCGTGCTCCTCGAGCGCCGCTGCCAGGCGTGCGAAGCGCTCTTGCAGCTCGGCGTCGTCGCGTTGGGCCGCGAGCTCCTGGGCCCAGTACAGCGCCAGGTAGTAGTGGCTGCCACGATTGTCGAGCTCGCCGCACTTCCTCGACGGGGACTTGTTCGCCTCGAGGAAGGTGGCATTGGCCCGATCGAGAGCGTCGGCCAGCACCTGCGCACGGCGGTTGCCGGTCGCGGTCGCCAGGTGCTCGAGCGAGGCCGCGAGTGCCAGGAACTCGCCCATCGAGTCCCAGCGAAGGTGGCCCTCCTCGACGAACTGCTGCACGTGCTTCGGCGCCGAGCCGCCGGCGCCGGTCTCGAACAGGCCCCCGCCGTTCATCAGCGGCACGATCGAGAGCATCTTGGCACTCGTGCCCACCTCGAGGATCGGGAACAGGTCGGTGAGGTAGTCACGCAGCACGTTGCCCGTGACCGAGATCGTGTCCTTGCCGTCGCGCAAGCGCTCGCACGAGTAGCGTGCGGCCTCGACCGGGGCCATGACGTGGATCTCGAGGCCCTCGGTGTCGTGATCGCTCAGGTAGCGCCGCACCTTCTCGATGAGCTGCGCATCGTGCGGCCGCTCGTGATCGAGCCAGAACACGGCCGGGGCGCCCGTCGCCCGGGCCCGGGTGACGCCGAGCTTGACCCAGTTCTCCACCGCCGGATCCTTCACCTGACACATGCGCCAGACGTCGCCCTGCTCCACCTCACGCTCGAGCAGCGTCTCGCCCGCCTCGGAGATCACGCTGATACGTCCCGCCGCGCCGAGCTCGAAGGTCTTGTCGTGCGAGCCGTACTCCTCGGCCTTCTGCGCCATGAGGCCGACGTTGGGCACGCTCCCCATGGTGCGCGGGTCGAAGGCGCCGTGTTCCTTGCAGAAGTCGATGACCTGCTGGTAGATGCCGGCGTAGCTGCCATCGGGGATGACGTACTTGGTGTCGTGCAGCTCGCCGTCGGGGCCCCACATCTGGCCGGAAGTGCGGATGGCGGCCGGCATCGAGGCGTCGATGATCACGTCGCTGGGCACGTGCAGGTTGGTGATGCCCTTGTCGGAGTTCACCATGGCGAGCTTCGGGCGCCGCTCGAAGCAGGCCTTCAGGTCGCCTTCGATCTCGTGCCGCTGCTCCTCGGGCAGGGCCGCGATCTTGGCAAAGAGGTCGCCCAACCCATCGTTGGGGCTGACGCCGAGTCGGGCGAAGGTCTCGCCGTGCTTCTCGAAGACGTCGGCGAAGAAGACCGAGACCACGTGCCCGAAGAAGATCGGGTCGGAGACCTTCATCATCGTCGCCTTGAGGTGCAGCGAGAACAGGACGTCCTGGGCCTTGGCGTCCTCGATCTGCTCCTCGATGAACGCCCGCAGCGCGCGAACGCTCATGAAGCTGACGTCGACGATCTCACCGCGCTCGAGCGTGACGTGCTCCTTGAGCACCTCCACGCTGCCGTCGGCGCGTCGCAGCTCGATCCTCGCCTTGCCGGCGGCCGCCTCGCCGACCGTCATCGACACCTCGTTCGAGCGCATGTCGCCCGAGCTCATGTGCGCCACGTGCGACCTCGACGCCGGGCTCCAGGCTCCCATCGGGTGCGGGTGATTGCGCGCGTAGGCCTTCACCGAAGCGGGGACCCGGCGGTCCGAGTTGCCCTCGCGCAGCACCGGGTTCACGGCACTTCCCTTGACGCGGTCGTAGCGCGCCTTGATGTCGCGCTCGGCGTCGCTGGTCGGCTTCTCCGGGTAGTCCGGCAGCGCATAGCCCTTGGCCTGCAGCTCCCGCACGGCAGCGCGGAGCTGCGGCAGCGATGCGCTGATGTTCGGCAGCTTGATGATGTTCGCCTCGGGGGTCTTGGCCAGCTCACCGAGGTACTCGAGATCGTCGGGGATGCGCTGGTCTTCCCGCAGGAACTCCGGGAAGCGGGCGAGGATCCGGCCCGAGAGCGAGATGTCCCGCGTCTCGACGGCAACGCCGGCCGCCTCCGTGAACGTCTTGACGATGGGGAGCAGGGAGAGCGTCGCCAGTCCCGGCGCCTCGTCCACCCTGGTGTAGATGATCTTCTCGTTCGCAGCTGGCATCACAGGTCCCCCGTCAGTTCAGCATGTAGGCGATGTCGTCCCAAGGGTGCCGGTAGAGGCCCTGCTTGAGCCGCTTCTGGTCGAGGTGGTGCGCCATGAGGCCGATCGAGCGCCCCAGGACGAACAGGCCGTTCAACGCACCGAGCTTGATGTACATGTCGGCCTCGTCCTTGGGCATCTCGGAGCGCAGCATGTCGGCAAAAGCGATGCCGATGCAGCCGTCGACGTTGAGGATCAGGTTGTTCCGCTTGCTGGTGGTGATCTGCTCCACCTCCAGCGCGTAGCGCAGGAGATCGCTCTTGGTGAAGTGCTCGAGCGCGTAGGCGCTGATGATCTTGACGCGCATGTCGGGGTTGTTGATGCTCTTGACCCGGTGGCCGATACCCTGGATGTTGACGCCCTTGCGCTTCATCTCATCGACGAACTGCTGCGGCGTCAGCCCCCGATCGAAGGCGTCGGAGAACATCTGCGCCGCGCCGTCCACCGCGCCGCCGAAGCGCGGCCCGATGGTGAGCATGCCGCTCACCACCGACGAGACCAGGTCCTTGCCGGCCCGGGTCGCGACGATGGTGTTGTGCGCCCCCGAGACCGCCGGACCGTGATCGGCGGTGACCATGATGGTCATCTCGATGAACTTCAGAGCGTACTGCGGCAAGAGACGCTTGAACCACAACAGGCTCAGCACGCCCCCCACGCCCAGATCCCGCTCGAAGACCTCGGAGATCGGCATCGTCCCGTAGGTCAGCTCCTCGCCGCGGTCATCCGAGATGGTGGTGATGAACGACGCCGGCTTGCGGATGGCGCCTTCCTTGACGGCCTTGGCGTAGTCCATCGGGATCACCGGCACGTCGGGTTCGGGCTTCGGGTCGATGACGCCCTGATCCACGAGCTGCTGGTAGGTCTTCTTGATGAGATCGCCGTAGTCGTCGTAGGACTGCGGGACGATAGCGCCGGCGCGCCGCAGGGCCGCGTTCTTGGCGTCGGCGGTCTCGGCCTCGGAGCCGACCTTGGCACCAGCATGACCGAACTGCACTTCGGTCTTGAAGGCCTTCGAGCAGGTGCCGGTGACCCACATCACCAGCGGCTTGCTGATCCGCCCGTCCTCCAGCGCCCGCACCACGTCGTACTCGCCGCTGCCGCCGAGCTCGCCCAAGCACACGAGCATCTTGACCTCGGGGATCTGCTCGAACCGCAGCAGGTGCTCGAGCAAGGTGGAGCCGGGGTAGGCGTCGCCGCCGATGGCGATGCCTTCAAACAGGCCATCGGTGTTCATGGCGATGGTGAAGTACTGCTCGTTGGAGAGGCCCCCGGACTTCGACACGAAGCCGACTGAGCCCGGCCGGTGCAGCTTCGACTCGACGATGTTCTCGAGGGTGCCCCCGGTGTTGCCGATCTTGAAGCAGCCGGCCTTGATGCCGCCGACCGTGGCGGGACCGATGATGACCTTGCCGAGCCGCTTGGCCTTCGCCGTGAGCATCTTGGTCCGGCGCTCCGGGACGCCCTCGGCGATGACGGCCACGGTCCGAATCTGCGGGATGTCGAGGGCCTCGTCGGTCGAGGCGGCGGCCGAACGGAACGAGGCGAAGTTGATCATCACGTCGACGTTCGGATGCTCGTCGGCCGCCTTCTGCAAACTGCGGTAGACCGGGATCAGGATCTCCTTCGTGCCGAAGAAGAACTTGGACAGCCCGTCGGAGCCAGTCGGGTTGATGATCGCCGCCACCGACGGCATATCTCGCCCGGAGGCGTAGTCGAAGTCGAGCATCCGCTGCGTGGCGTTGACCTGGTTGTTGTAGATGAACGCCTGGGTAGTCTTGTCGAAGAGCTCACCCGGAGCCTTCTCCGAGATGGGTGAGGGCTCGAGCGCCGGGGCGCTTACGGGCGCGGTGCCCGGCTCGGGCACGCCCTTACGGGCCGGGTCCTGGGTCACGGACATCTAGTTCTCCCCCTTCAGCGCCATCGACACGATCCTCGTCATGTGGGTCTCTGGTCCGTAGACCTCGATCGGGACGTTCAGCTCCTTGCCGAGCTCGCGCATCATCCGCAGCCCCTCGCGGTAGTTCGGGCCGCCGCGACGTACGTAGATGCGGACCCGGTGGTCCTGCAGCGCGATCTTGTACTCCCTGAGCGCCCGGATGATGCCCTTGAAGGTGTTCGCGACGTCGGTGAAGTTGGCGATGCCCCCGCCGATGAGCAGGACCTTGCCCTTCGGGTGCTTGGTACGCGTCATGAGGTCGAGGATGGTACGGGCGTAGAGGTAGGTGAACTCCTCGTTCGGATCGCCCGAGTACTCGCCGTAGTTCGCCAGGTCCTCCATGAACCCGAGATCGGTGATGGTGTCGGCGAAGATGACCGAGGCGCCGCCGCCGGCCACCATCGTCCAGATCCGACCCTCGGGGTTGAGGACGGTGAGCTTCAGCGAGGCGCCAGTCTTGGCGTCGAGGTTCTCGATGAACGCCTCCTCCTTCGAGGCGACCTGGCCGAACGGCGTCGGGAAGTCGATGTCGCCCCACCGCTTGCCGCTCTCGAACGTCGCGGCGCTGTCGAGCTTGGCGGCGAGGTCGAGCGGTATGACGGCGTCTTTGGTGACGACGATCGGGTTGATCTCGAGGAACGTGAAGTTCAGGTCGGCGTAGAGCTTGAACAGCGACTCGATGAAGCCGGCGAGATGGGCCCGCCGGTCGGCCGGTACCCGGGTGAGGAGTTCGGCCTCGATCTGCTCGGCCGTGGGCAACGTGCCGATCGGCACGGGCAACCGCAACGCCCGGGCCTCGACGTCGCCGACGTCCACGCCGCCCTCGTGGAGGAACAGGATCTCGTCGCCGTCGCTGGTCGCGACCATGGCGAGGTAGCGCTCGTCGGCCGGGTCGTGCGTGCAGCACGGCTCGATCAGGAAGTGGGTCAAGCGCCCGAAGGTGCCCTCGTCGAGCGGCTTGCCCTGCTCGTCGAACTGTCCGTAGATGGTGAGCGGGGCCTTGGCCTTGTCGGCGATCCAGCGCTTGGCCTGCTCGAAGGAGGCGTCGACCAGGACCAGGTCGTTCTTGCCCCGACGCTTGATGAGCTGGTCGGGCTTCACCACCAGCTTCTGTTCCAGCAACCACTCGTGTCGCGCCGGCAGGGCATCGAGTTCGGTCTCGGGCGTCACGCTGATGAACTTGTCTGGGACGGTGTGCTGACCACCCGAGTACTCCCCGAGCCAGCGCGCGATCATGCGCATGCCGTCCGCCTCACGTATCGGCTTCTGTGCCACGTCCAAGCCTCCTTTTCCGTGCCTGCATCGTTGTATGCACGCCGCGCGCGTGGAAGGGGTAGATGACCCGACGCAAGGCGTGGCGGACGTCAACCTCCGTAATGCCCCTGCAGCACCTCCAGCAGCCCGAGGGAGCGCGCCAACTCGGTCGGCAGCAGCACGCCGACCGCGACGACGCCCGGCAGGCGCCCGATCCTGACCCCACCGGTGATGGTGGCTCGGTTGCGCACCTCGTCGACGTCCCAGCCGGTCAAGGCCGCTAGCCGCTCGATGGCGTTGTCCGTGGCTCGGTTGACGTCTCGGCCGGTACCGACCATCTCGAGCGGATGCCGGCCCCTCTCGATTCGCACGCCCATGCTCCGCGCGAGGCTCTCGCTGGCGGAGCGCTCGTGGTCGGTCAGCGGACGAAGCACTCGCGGGAGGTCCTCGGGTCTGGCCAGGACGATCGGGCCAGGCAGCCCGACGTCCTCGATCAGGTCGATGCGGAGCGTCACCTCCGCCGCGACGTCGGTGGTGTGGTCCGCGAGCTCACCGTCGCCTTGCATCGCGTGCACGTCGCCGACGTACACGCCGGCGCCCTCGACCCGCACCGGGGCCACCAGCACGGACCCCTCTCTCACCTCGTTGATGTCCATGTGCCCGTCGGTCAGCTGCTCGAAGCAGCTCGGGTCCATAGCATGCGGGCCGCTCAGCTCGGCGAGCCGCCAGGCGAGGTCGCCGGCGTTGCGGGAAGACGGCACGCTCATCGGCGGTAGCGTCCCGACGTTGCCGATCATCGGCTCGACCGGAGCGCTGACGCACCAGGGGCTGTCCATCGCGAACCGGGTCACGGCGTACTGCCGAGATCCTGCCGGCAACGCCAGCCGCGCCTCGGCATCGCGACGAATCCGCGCGACGCCGTCGCCATGGACCGTCACCCCCACCCGGCGGGCGTCGTCGAAGGCCATCGTGTAGCCCTGGGCGAAGCGGTAGGGTCGCACCGGCGAGCCGCACCGTCGACACACGACGCTGGGGGGATCGTCACCGGTCAGCGCCGTGTTGGGGTTCACCAGGCCGCACCCCGGGCACTTGGCCGCGACGCCCGGGTCGCCGGCATGGTGGGCGGGGTCGATGGCGTGGGTCCCGCTGACGGTGGCTGCCGATAGGACCCGGATGGACTCGATCCGCAGGACCACGGCGTCGCCGGGGGAGGCGCCCTCGATCCGGAGAGGCCGCGTGACCTCGTGCCCGCTGGCGTGATCGGGTGTGAGCATCGAACCCCAGCAGCCAGGCGGCGTCCGGAAGCGTACCGTCGAACCGGGAGCAACGGGTCCCAGCATCGGCTCGGACGGGTCGAGCACCCAGACGTAGTCCTCGACGACCAGATCCGGCCCGGCCGCAGCGTCGCCAGCGGGCCCGGGCTCACCCGGGCGCCGCTCAGCGTCCACCACCAGCCGCTCCTGCCCTGGCCTTGGCGAGCCACGGGCGCAGGCCGGCGGTCAGGATCGTCACCGCCGTGCAGCGCACCATCAGCGCCCCGCGCGCGATCCACTGGGCCGCCTCGTCCCCATCTTGCGCCGTGACCTGGAGCGCCTTGTCCGATGCGAGCACCTTCTCCTGCGCAGCCAGGCCGACCTCCTGGACGTGCGGATGGCCTTTGTTGCCCGGATGCCCCATCGTCAGCGACAGATCGCCGTAGCCGATGACCACGGCGTCGAGCCCGTCGACCGCGAGGATCGAGTCGAGGTTGGCGATGCCGATCTCGTCCTCGACGAGCGCCATGATCATCGTCTCGCGGTTGGAGTGCTCGTAGAAGCCGCTCTCGGCGCCCCAACCGGCGCCGCGCATGGTGCCGGCGCTGCGCTCTCCCACCGGCGGATACTTGATGGCGCTGACGGCGAACTCGACGTCTTCTGCCGACTGCGTGTGCGCCATGATCACGCCCATGGCGCCGGTCTCGAGATACGGCAAGATGGCTTCGGGATCGCGCGAGCGTGGCAGGCGGATGATCGTGTCCATCCCTCCGGCCTCCGCGGCGCGCACCGTGTGCGACAGCGTCGCGAGGTCGAATGGTCCGTGCTCGATATCGAGCCACAGCCACTCGAACCCGAGTGCGCCGACGAGGTCGACGATCTCGGGCGAGGGCCACAACAGGCCGATACCGTACGAGGGGGTCTTGGCAGCGATGCGTTGCTTGATCCGGTTCGTGCGCATGATACTGGGCAACTCCATGTGGTCGAACGACTGCAGGGCGACGTGTGGGGAACTCGGCTCGTGCGTGACCTCCTTGGGTGGCTAGTCCAGCCTCGGATCGAGCAGGTCCCTCACCCAATCGCCGATGAGGTTGACGGAGAGCACCAGCAGCATCAGCGCCACGCCCGGAAGGGTCGCCGGCCACCACGCTAGGCGCAGCACGTCGCGCGCCTCGGAGAGCATGCCGCCCCAGGTGGGGACGTCGGGCGGGATGCCCACGCCGATGAAGCTGAGCGCGGCGGCCACCACGATGTTCTTCGCGACGTCGAAGCTGGCGATGACGATGATCGGCGCCAGCATGTTGGGTGTGATGTGCTTGACGAGGACGCGTGAGCGCGAGGCGCCCAGCGAGCGAGCCGCGAGCACGAACTCCTGGTTGCGCATGGCCAGCACCTGGGCGCGCGCCACCCGCGCGTAGTTCACCCACCCCGTGAAGCCGAGGATCAGGATCACCTGCAGTAGGCCACCTCCCAAGACCGACAGGATCGCGATGTAGAGGACCATGCTCGGCAAGGCGATCTGGATGTCGGCGCCGCGCATGATGATGTCTTCCCAGATGCCACCGTTGTAGCCCGCCAACAGCCCCAACACCAGGCCGAGCGTGCCGCCGATCATGACGGTGCTGAGGCCGATCAGCAGCGACAGGCGCGCTCCGTAGAGCACGCGCGTCCACACGTCGCGGCCGAGCCCGTCGGTCCCCATCAACCGGAAGTCGCCGCTGGCGTCCACGGTGAGCGGCGGCGTCAGCCGATCACGAAGCTCGATCTGGTTCGGCTCGTAGCGCGTGAAGAGCGGAGCGAACAGCGCCAGGACCACGATCAGGAGCAGCATGGCGAAGCTGAAGACGACTGGCGCGGTCAGCTTCAGGTCTCGGATCGAGCGGCGCAGCCGACCGAAGCGGGTGGTGTTCGACACGATCGTGACGTCGGCGGCCATCTCAGGCCTCCGACCTGACGCGAGGATCGATCACGCCGTAGAGCAGGTCGACGATCAGGTTGATGAAGACCACGACAGCGGCGATCATGATCGTCGAACCGAGCACCAGCGGCACGTCGCGGCCGAGCACCGCCTGCACCAGGAGCCGGCCCAGACCCGGCCAGGCGAAGACCATCTCGGTGACCACCGCGCCGCTGAGCAAGTTGCTGAACTGCAGCCCGAGTATCGTCACCACCGGGATCAGGGCGTTGCGCATGGCGTGCCGGAAGATCACGCTCCGCTCGGCGACGCCCTTCGACCGGGCCGTGCGGATGAAGTCGAGCGACAGCACCTCCAGCAGCGAGGAGCGTATGAGGCGCGCATTCTGCGCGACGAACACCGCGCTCAGCGTGATCACCGGCAGGACCAGGGCCAGCGCGCTGGTGCGGCCGCCCACCGGTGTCCAGCGGAGGCCGACGCTGAACACCAGGATCAGCATGATCCCGAACCAGAAGACCGGGATCGCCTGGGCGAACACGGCAGCTGCCATCGCCGCACGGTCGAACACCGAGTTGCGCCAGATGGCGGACACCACGCCGACCGGGAAGGCGACGACGACCGCCATCAGCTGAGCGAGAATGGTGAGCTGGAGCGTGGCAGGAACGCGCTCGAGGACCAGCGTCGCCACGGGGCGGTGCTGCCTCACCGAGGTGCCGAGGTCGCCGCGCACGAGGCCGGCCATGTAGCGGGCGTACTGCACATAGATGGGCTGGTCGAAACCCATCCTCTCGCGCACACGCTCGATGTCCGCCAGGGTCGCACCTTCCCCTGCCATCAGCGCCACGGGATCGCCCGACAGGTGCATCAGGCCGAAGATCAGCACGGTCAACGCCAGCAGCACGAAGGCGAGCTGCCCGAGCCGCCGAACGAAGAGCACCATCATCGGCGGAGGATCCCTCCTACTACACGCGCCTCAACCGCTGCCGTCATCGAAGTAGCCCGCGAACCCGCGTCCCGCGTTGCCCCTGACCTCGGCGCCATCGTAGATCTCGCCGCTCTCGGGGTCGCGCTGGACGGCGTTGATCTTGCCGAGGGCCACCGGGGCCGGTTGCACGCTTCGGCCGGCCTTGCGCAGGGCCTCCAGGCTCGCCTCCGGCACCCCCGGCTCGAAGAACAGCCACGACGGATGCTCGCTGTGGACGCGGCTGGCGGAGACGGCCTGGTGCGCCCGCATGCCGTGGTCGAGTACGTTCACGATGGTCTGCACCGTGCCGGTGACCTGGCGCGTGCCACCTGCGCCGCCGACGACGAGGATGGGCTCGCCGTCTCGGCTCACGATGATCGGTACGCTGCCGCCCTGACGTTTACCGGGGACGATGGAGTCGACCGACCCGGGCATCGGGTCGAAGAGCTTCATGTGGCTGTTGTGCAAGAAGCCCAGCCCTTCGGTGACCACGGCCGCGCCGGCGTAGCCGCCGTTGGAGTGGGTCATCGAGACTGCGTTCCCGTCGCCGTCCATCACGCTGAGATGCGTGGTGTTGTCGTCGTCCTCCGACCACGTCGGCGGTGGGACGTCTCCAGCGCGTATGCGCTCCTGCCACTGGGCGGCGTGCTGCTTCGACAGCAGCCGCTCGAGCGGCACGTCGACGAAGGCCGGGTCGCCCCGGTAGCGGGCCCGGTCCACGAAGGCTGCACGCATGGAGTCGGCCAGGGTCGCGATGTACTCCGGGCTGTGGTAGCCGAGTCCGGCGAGGTCGAAGCCCTCGAGGATGTTGAGCATCAGCAGGGCGATCATGCCGTTGCCCGGCGGCGGGTTGGCGGTGATGCGGTATCCGCGGTAGGTGATCTCGATCGGCTCATGGACCAGCACCTGATAGTTCGCCATGTCGTCGAAGGTCACGAACGCGCCGTGGCGCTCGAAGTCCTCCGCGATCAGGCGAGCGATGTCGCCCTGGTAGAAGGCCTCTGGCCCCTCGTGAGCGATCCGCTCGATGGTACGGCCGTGGTCTATCTGTCGAAACAGCTCGCCGTTGCGGTAGGCGCGACCGTCACTCCTGAACAGCACCCGTCGTGCGGCCTCGTTGCCGGCTGCGACGGCCTGCTCGAGGTTCCATCCCGCCGGGGGAACGGCCACGTGGTCGTCGTCCCATTCGTAGGCGATCGTCGGGTACACGAGGAACCCGTCGATCGCGAGGCGCGCGGCGGGCTCGAGCAGCTCACTCCACGACAGGCGGCCGCTCCCGAAGCGCTCGAACAGGAGCTGTGTAGCGGGGACGAATCCCGGCGTCATGATCGAGCCGTAGCCGACGAAGTTGACGTAGCCCTCCACGATGAACGGTCCGACTCCGTACATGCGCCCCTGGTACTGCTCGCGCCAGAGGTCGGGTGGGACGTTGGAGCCGATCAGGTGCCCGGCATCGAGGATCGCGACCTCGCCGTCGAGCCGGACGTGGATCGACGCCTTACCCGAGAGGCCGCTGTCGAACGGGTTGGCCACCCCCTGGGCATATGCGGTCGCGATGGCGACGTCGGCCACGTTGCCGCCTCGCGCGAAGATCTCCCGGCCGATGGCTGCTGCCGGTGGCTCATGGCACGCGACGAGTCCGCGCATGGCGAAAAGCACCTCCTGGAACGGCAGGGGCGATCGGTCGGATCGCCCCTCCCCTGCGAGTCGAGAGCTTCACGAACTGGTGGACGGCCCGGGTTCGGGATGCGGGGCGACCGTCAACGGGCCCAGTTGGCGGTCCACCAGAACAGCTGCGCGTCGATCCTGGGAGCCCAGTCGATGCGCTCATTCACACCGGCGATCTCGAGCGGGTGATGCGAGTACAGCCACGGGGCGTGCTCGTAGGCAATGGCCTCGAGCACCTTCGTCATCTCGCAGACCACGTCGGGATCGAACTCGGCCTGGATCTCGCCGAGCAGCTCGTTGAACTCGTGCGCCGCCTCGTCTTCCCAGCCGGTCGGGTTCCAGAAGCCGCCGAACGCGAAGACCGTCGCGTCCTGTGCCGGTACGCCGCGACCTCCGAGCCCGAGCTCGGCGAGGCCGGTGAAGTCACGGTTCCCGACCATCTGCGTGAACACCGACGCTTCGACGACGTTGGTTCGGGCGTTGATCCCGAGCCGCTGGAGCTGCGACGCCATCGCCTGGACCACCTGGATCCGGTAGCCCTGGTGACCGCCGACGTGGATGACCACTTCCTCGTCCATCGGGAAGTTCGCTTCCTCGAGCAGGGCCAGCGCGCGCTCCGGGTCGTAGGGATAGGGTTCCATGTCCGGATCCGAGCAGACGTCCGTGCCGCGGTAGGTTTGCAGCCGACTCGCCATCCCGTACAGGAGCGCCTCGTTGATCTCGTCGAAGTCGATCGCGTAGTTGAAGGCCTGCCGGACCCGCTTGTCCTGGAAGCGCTCCTCGCGCTGGTTGAACGCGAGGCCGATGCGTCGAGAGCTCTCGGTTGCCGCCACGTTGACGCCGGGGATGCTCTGCAGGATGGGTATGTCGTCGGGCCCTAGGTCGAGCGCGATGTCGACCTCGCCGGTCTCGAGCATCGCGATCCTGCTCGAGCGCTCGGGGACCGCCCGCACGACGATGCGCTCGATGTCCGGGGCGCCGTTCCAGTAGTCGTCGTTGCGGACGAACTCGACGTAGTCGTCGGGGACGAAGGCGACGATCTCGTAGGGACCGCCACCGCGGGCCATGGTCGCCGCCTCCGACGGCGTCGCGTCGGCGTAGAAGGCCGGGTCGACCAGGTAGACGACGTAGAGCCTCGCGGTGACGAGCGAGTTCGGCTCGTCGGTGGTGATGTCGAGCACGTACTCGTCGATGACGTCGACGCTGACGAGCCCGACCCGGTGCGGGAACTGGTTGTCGGCCCCGCGGGCGAGCAGCTCCTCGTCGAGCATCCGGTCGAACGTGAATTTCACGGTCTCAGCGTTGACCGGCGTGCCGCTGTGGAACTCGAGTCCCTCGCGAATGGCGAAACGCCAGGTCAGGCCGTCGTCGATGACCTCCCACGACTCGAACACCCAGCCGTGCAGCACGCCTCGGTGGTCATACCAGGTGGGGAGGTCGAGCACTTGGCGCAGCACGTTGCCCTTGACCGCCGACTCGGCGAAGTCCGGATCGAGCTCTGTCGGCAGGGCGGGCACCGCCACCACCATCGTGTCGTGGCTCGGCGGCGACTGAGCCAGTACGCCCGGCGCGGCGACGAAGGCGAACAGCGCGATCAGCGTGAGGATGGCGGATCCTCGGGCGGGCGTTCGCGTCTCTCTCATGTCGGTCGTCCTCTCACGTGCCTGGATGACGAGTGGCTGACGGGCGCGGTCTTCGGGCAGATGCACCTCCGTTCGGCCAGTTCCAATCGCGCGGCGGCGACGCAGCGGGCGACCGGTGATCTCGCGACGCTCGCAGAGCCGCAACGTGCCGAGGCGCGAGCTGCGTCCTGCACCGTGGCGAACGGTGTCGCGGTACTCCGTGACCCGCGGACTCAGGTCCGTCTCGCAGCGGCACGACTGGCACGTGGAATCAATATAACGTTATAATGACACTCTGGCAAGGGGGCCGAAAGGTGGCTGTGTATCCTACGGACCGACGAGGTGAGATGGTGATAGCCAAGCTGAGCCGCACCGATCCCACGCCTCTGTACGCGCAGGTCAAGCAGCGGCTCCTCGAGCTCATCGCGGCCGGCGAGATCAAGCCCGGCGACCGTCTACCCTCGGAGCCGGAACTCGAACAGGCCTTCCAGGTCAGCCGCATCACCATTCGCCGAGCGTTGAGCGACCTTGCCGCGGCGGGCTACCTCAAGCGCCAGCCCGGCACCGGAACGGTCCTGACGCAGTCGCGCATCCGGCGCGATTCGGGCAAGATCGGGGGCCTCCGCGACGAGCTCATCGCCCAGGGGTACGCCGTCGAGAAGCGGATCCTCGAGTACCGCACCGGCCCGATCGACCCGCAAGACTGCGAACCCACCGGGATCTCGAACGGCTCGCACGTACTCTACGCGCGCCAGCTCCTGTCCGCCAACGGCGTGCCGGTCATGCTCACCGCGAGCCATCACGTCGTGCCGGAGCACGTCCGACCCACCGCCGAGGAGATCGCGGCGGACTCGCTGTTCACGATCCTCAAGCACCACGGGCTGACCGTGAAGCGGGCGGAGCGAACGATCGAGGCCGTCCTCCCTACCGCCGAGGACGCGGTGCTGCTCGAGATGCCGACCACGGCTCCCGCTCTGCTCGTCGAGCTGCACGCGTTCGACGGACAGGACACGCTGCGCTCGTACGTGCGCTCGGTCTACCGGGGTGATAGGTACAAGTACTTCCACTCGATCGAGCCGTGATGCTGGTCTCCAGCGGCGCCTGCGGCGCCGCTCCTTCCGGCACGGCTGGCTGTCGTGCTCAGGCCTCGAGCGCGGTGGCCAGCCGCGCGAGCAGCCACTCGGCCGTCTCTCCATCGAGCGTCAACGGAGGCGTGAGCCGTAAGACCGTGCCGTGCGTCTCCTTGCAGAGCACGCCCGCTCGTGCCAGCCGCTCGCAGACGGGGCGCGCCGGAGTGGTCAGCTCGATGCCGATCATGAGTCCGCGGCCGCGTACTTCGCGGACGATCGGCGACGCGAAGCCTTCTAAGGCAGTGACGAGCCGGCGACCCCTTGCCTTGACGCGCGCGAGCAGCTCGCCGTCTTCCAGCAGTTGCAGGACCGCCCGACCGATGGCGGCCGCGAGCGGGTTGCCCGCGAAGGTGCTGCCATGGTCGCCGGGTTGGAACAGCCCCAGGATCTCGCGGGCGGCCAGCACGGCCGAGACCGGGTAGAGCCCGCCACCGAGCGACTTGCCCACCACCGCGATGTCGGGCCGCACGCCCTCGTGGTCGCAGGCGAGCAGCTCGCCGGTACGTCCGAGACCCGTCTGGATCTCGTCGGCGATGAACAGGGCACGACGTTCCCGACAGGCCTCCAGCGCCTGGCGCAAGAAGCCGTCGGGCGGCACGATCACGCCGGCCTCGCCCTGGATCGGCTCGACGAGGAAGGCGGCAGTCCGCTCCGACATCGCCCCACGCAGGCCGTCGGCGTCGCCGTAGGGAACGGTCTTGAAGCCCGGAGCGAAGGGCCCGAAGCTGCGACGGTACGCCGGCTCGCTGGAGAACCCGACGACCGCGATCGTCCGTCCGTGGAAGTTGTTGCCGCAGACGATGATCTCAGCGCTCTCCGCCGGCACGCGCTTGACCTCGTAGGCCCACTTGCGAGCAGCCTTGATCGCCGTCTCGACCGCCTCGGCGCCGGTGTTCATCGGCAGCGCCATCTCGAAGCCGAAGGTGGTGCACAGCGCCTGCAAGAAGCCCGGCAACTCGGCGTTGCGAAAAGCCCTCGACGTCAGCGCGATCTTGCCCATCTGCTCGGCGGCCGCCGCCACGAGCAGCGGGTTCGAGTGGCCGAAGTTCGCAGCCGAGTAGGCGCTCAGGCAGTCCAGGTAGCGTCTGCCTTCGGCATCGAAGACCCAGCACCCGTCGCCGCGCTCGAGGACCACGTCCAGCGGCCGATAGATGCGGGCGCCATAGCGGTCCTCCAGCGCGATTGCCACGTCCGTCCGGCTGTGGGATGTCGCCATGGTCATCGCCTCCCTGGCATCGAACCGTGTCCTCAGGCCAACGATCCTCAGGCCCCCGGACCGCGACCCGC
>SKMG01000156.1 GCA_007121175.1 Trueperaceae bacterium
CGAGCGCTCAGCTGCCGCTGAGGAAGCTGAGGCGCACGCGCCGGTCGGTGTTGTCGACGTTGGTGTCGACGAGGACGATGGACTGCCAGGTCCCCAGCGCCAGTTCACCCGCGAGGACCGGCACCGTGAGGCTCGGCGCGATGAAGGCCGGCAGCACGTGATCGCGTCCGTGCCCGCGGCTCCCGTGCCGATGCACCCATCTCCCCTCGTCGGCCGGCAGCAGGCTGTCGAGCGCTCCGAGGAGATCGTGCTCGCTGCCGGCCCCGACCTCGAGGATCGCGAGCCCCGCCGTGGCGTGCGGTACGAACACCGAGAGGAGCCCATCGCCCCGGCCGCTGACGAACCGGGCAGCTTCGACCGTTAGCTCGACCACGCAGGCTCGTGAACCGGTTTCCACCCTGAGTTCGACCGTGTCCATGATGCGCCACCTCCAGTCGGCGGCCGTGCGCGGGTCAGCGTCCACGCAGGGCGCGGGTCAGTGTACACGCGTGGCCAGGGGCCGACGTCGCTCGAGTCGATCCGCTCATCATCCGGCGGCCGATGCAGCGGGAGTGTGGTCCAGCGCTGTGTCTTGCGCTGCCGCCCGTGCGAACGTGCGGAGAAGACTTCGTGCGACCGGAGGATCTCATGGCCAGACGGAAGGTGATCGCGATCGTAGGAGCGACCGGGGCCCAAGGCGGCGGCCTTGCGCGCGCCCTCGCGTCGGATGGGCAGTTCAAGGCCCGCGCCCTGACGCGCAAGCCCGACTCGGACGCTGCGAAGCGGCTCGAAACGATGGGGGCGGAAGTCGTCCAGGCCGATCTCGATGACGTCGATAGCCTGGTGGCGGCGTTCGACGGAGTGGATGGAGCGTTCTGCCTCACCAACTTCTGGGAGCACCTGTCGGCCGAAAAGGAGAAGGCACAGGCCGAGAACCTGGCCGAGGCAGCCAAGCGGGCGGGCGTCGAACACGTGATCTGGTCCACCTTCAGCGACACCCGCGCGCACCTGCCGATCGATGACGAGCGGATGCCCGTCCTGCAGGGCGAGTACAACGTGCCGCACTTCGACGCCAAGGGCGAGGCCCACCAGTACTTCACCGATCGCGGAGTGCCGACGACCTTCCTCGCGACTTCGTTCTACTGGGAGAACCTGATCCTGCTCGGCGCCGGACCGAAGAGAGCTCCCGACGGCGTGCTCGTTCTCGCCATGCCGCTCGGCAACGCGAAGCTCCCGGGGATCGCCGTCGAAGACATCGGCCGCATCGCGCTCGGCGTCTTCGAGCGGGGCCCGGAGTACGTCGGCAAGACCGTCGGCATCGCCGGCGAGCACCTCACGGGCGCCGAGATGGCAGAGCAACTGACCGAGGCGCTCGGCGAAGAGGTCCGCTACCTGGCGATGTCCGCTGACGACTATCGCGCGCTCGGCTTCCCGGGAGCCGACGAGATGGGTAACATGTTCCAGTTCAAGCGAGACTTCAACGAGCTCTACGTCGGAGAACGCGATCTCGAGGAGTGCCGCAGGCTGCACCCGCAGCTCCTGGACTTCAGGTCGTGGCTCGCCCAGAACGCGAATCGGATCCCGCTCGACTGACGGCGCACACCGGACCACCACGACACGGCAAGGCGGCAATCCCGTCGCCTGGCGTCCCGGTCGCCTCACTCGACCCGGAAGGCGAACCACAGCCCCATGAGCGCGAGGCGATCGCCGGCCGCTGCAGCTCCGCTGAGTTCAGCGCCCTGGAACTCGAGCTCGAGCCCGTCGAGTCGCTCGAACGTGCTCCGCACCAGGAAGGTGCTGCCGCCGGCGGGCTCGAGCTCGAAGTCGTGGCCCTGCAGGCTGCCCACCAAAACACCTTCCCGTGCGGTCACGATGAGCGCGCCGGCGGCGGAGGCGTAGACGCCGGGCACCGCTCGCAGCAGCGCGTCGTCCGCTCGGGTTGGCGTGAGGATGACGGTTCTCGGCGCCTCGAGCGGCGCCTCACCGAACAGCAGCGCAGCCGCGGCGATGCTCTCGGCCACCTCATGGCGTGGATCGAGCGGGCGCGAGACGTTGCTCAGCACGCCGACCGCCAGCGAGGCTCCAGGCACGAGCACGAAGCGTGAGCCGCTGTTGCGTACGCTGCCGGGATGTGACAGCAGCTGCAGGCCCGCAACCGTGTCGAGGTACCAGGCCAGCCCGTACTGAAGCCCCGATGCGTATGCGATCACCACGGGCGTCCACATCTGCTGGAGTGCGTGCTCGGAGACGATCCTGTGCCCCTCGAAGCGTCCGCCGCCTAGCAGCATGCGGAAGTAGTGCTCGAGCTCGACCGCGTTGGTCATCAGCTTGCCGGCCGGCCGCTCGCTGGGGAAGAAGCGGATGTCGAGAGGCTCGGCGCGGCCGTCGACGTAGCGGTACCCGCGAGCCAGGCCTCGCGCGCGCGCCAGCTCGATGTCGAAGGTGGTGTGCGTCATCCGCAAGGGTTCGAGCACGTTCGCGTGCATGTATTGCTCGTACGGGGTCCCGGTCACGCGCTCGATGACGAGCCCCAGGATCACGAAGGTGTCGTTGCTGTAGCCGAAGCGCGCGCCGGGTGGTGCCTCGAGCCGGACGCGGCGGAGCCAGCGCACGTAGTCCTCCAGCTCGGCCGGGTAGCGCCGACCAGTGAAGAGGATGCCCCAGGGATACCCGGAGCTGTGCGACATCAGGTGGCGCACGGTGATCTGGTCCTGGTGGCCGCCCGGCGTGCTGAACCACGGGAGGTAGCGTGTCACCGCTGCGTCGAGCTCGATCAGGCCCGCCTCCACGAGCTGCATGACGGCGAGGGCGGTCAGCGCTTTGGTGGTCGAACCGAGCACGACCAGCGTCTCCTCGGTCATCGGCCGCTCGGCCTCCCGGTCGGCGAAACCGTAGCCGCGGCTGAGGCTCGGCTCGTCGCCGTGAACCACCACCAGCGACAGGCCGGGCGTGTCCCAGACTTGCATCCGGCCAAGGACGAAGTCGTCGAGGTGGCGCGCGACCGCCTCGGGCAGAGCGGTCGCGACCGCCAGCGAGGCCGCGCAGAGGATGGCCGCAACGTACCTGGCGGTGGACCGGAGCACCATGGCCCAATCGTGTGTCGCCGCCGGCGCTGGGCCCGTGGCACGCATGACGTGCGCTCGGGCAGGGATGGCGAGCGCATCGGAGAACGACGGTGTGCGCGCTCGGGCACGCGAGCGGGCCCAGCGGCACGGCGCACCCGGTAGCTCAGCCCGGGATCAGCGTCCGCAAACCGGCCGGCGGCGCTCCGGCGAAACGCTGTTGCCGCCACTGCTGACCGTGATCACTGCTCGCGAAGATCTCCCCGCTGCGCAGCCCGACGAAGAGGCGGCCTCGATGGACGACCAGGGCATACGGCATGTCGTCGAGCGGTCGTGGCAGTCCGCCGGTCAGCGTTTCCCAGGGACCGTCGCCTCGCCAGCGATAGATGCAGGCGTCGGCTCGGTGCGCGCCGTGCGCGGCCCGCGGACCGGTACTCGCCGAGACGAACCAGGTCTCCACCTCCGACTCGTCGATGGCCAGCGCCCAGCAGTAGTCGCGGTCTCGCCCGGCGTCGGCGCTCAGCCATGTCCGTCCCCGGTCGACGCTGCGGGCGGCGCCGCCGCCGGCGGCTTGATAGGCGCGATCGTCGCCTCGCGGGTGCCAGGCCAGGGCATGGACGTCGCGCTGCGCGCCGGGCCGGTGATCGAGCCAGGTCTCGCCCCCGTCTTCACTGAGCATGACGCCTCCGAGCTCGATGCCGACGAGCAACACGGCGGCGCGCCGCGGGTGCGGGGCGATGGCGCTGACGTGCGAGGTCCACGGTCGCGGCGGGAAACTCCAGGTGGGCGCAGAGGGCAGCCGCGTCAGCGCGTCCAGTTCGTGCCAGTGCTCGCCAGCGTCGCCGCTGGCAAAGAGCCGGCTGGGTTCACAGCCAGCGTAGACCGTACCGTCGGCCACGCTGACGGCCAGCGCGAAGACCTCGCTCGCGGGTAGCGCCAGCCGCGACCACGAGCGCCCGGCGTCGGCGCTCCTCCAGAGACCCTCACCGCGGGTACCCAGGTAGACAGTGCGCCGATCGACGGGATCGACGGCAACGCATTGCGCGATCGCAGTACGGCGGATGAGCTCAGCTGACCAGGCTCCGGCTCGCTCGCCGCAACGCCAGAGGCCTTCGTCGCCGATGACCAGCAGGTCGCTCATCTATCGGCGCCGGCGTCGGGCGCATCGGTGAGTGCGCCGTGTTCGAGCCGGTCCATGCCCGGAGCATACGGCGGCCGGCGGGATGGGGCGGTGCGCCGGTCGGCACGGCTGGTGCGGGCCCGCACTGCGACGGTGCGCCGGTCGCAACGGCTGGTGCGCGAGCCCGCGCCGGCCCGGTGGCCGCGTACGAGTCGATAGCTGGGACGTCCGTCACTTGGCGATGTGGCCACGTCGCCACATACTGGAGGCGCGCTCGGGAGGCGCGACGCGTGACGCACTCGGACGATCACTACCGGCAGCAGGCGCAGGTGCTCAAGGCGCTGGCGAACGAGTCGCGGCTCAAGATCGTCGACCGCCTCTCGCGCGGCCCCTGCTCGGTCGGAGAGCTGACCGAGCTCGTCGGCAGCGACCGCACCACGGTCTCCAAGCACTTAGCGGTCCTCAGGGCGCTGGGCATCGTCCGCGACCGGCGCAACGGCAACAGCGTGGTCTACACCCTGCTCACCCCTTGCGTCACGAACTTCTTCGCTTGCGCCAGCCAGGTGCTGGAGGAGCGCGCATGAGACGCACGGCGCCCTCGGGTCCGGCG
>SKMG01000282.1 GCA_007121175.1 Trueperaceae bacterium
CCGGCGCCGGCGCAGGCGCGGCGCACGGTCGAGCCCGTGGCCGAGCGACCGCCAGTCGCCGCCGGAGCCGTGTCGGACGACGCCGAGGCCGATCCCGCCCGGGACGCAGGCGAAGCCGGCCATGGACCGTCCGAGCCGCGGAACCGCCCCGAGCGGCGGGAACCCGTGAGCGACGAGTCGGCCTGACGCCGTCGTCATGGCGAAGATCGGCAAGCTGATCCGAGCAGTCCAGGGGGGATCGGACGCTCGGGCAGTCGCCGCCATGACGCTGTTCGACCACCTCGACGAGCTGCGCAAGCGGGTGTTCGTCGCCCTCGCGGCGTGGGTGGTGGCCTCGGGTGTGATGTTCGCCTTCCGCTTCGAGGTCATCGACTGGCTCAAGCGACCGCTGCCACCCAACATGACCTTGTCGTACTTCTCGCTGCTCGAGCCGTTCACTACCAGCATGCAAGTCGCCACCTTCTTCGGTCTGGTGGTGGCGGCACCGGTGGTCGTCGCGCAGGTGTGGGGCTTCCTCGCTCCCGGCCTCTACGAGGACGAGCGCAAGTACGCCGTGCCGTTCATCCTGCTCGCGGCGCTCGCGTTCGCGGTGGGGGTGGCCTTCGCCTACTACGTGGTGCTGCCGATGACGGTGCCGATCCTGCTGGGGTTCCTGGGCGAGGCCGCGACCGGCCTGCTCTCGATCGGCCGCTACATCGGCAACTTGATCATGCTCATGGGCGTGTTCGGGCTGATGTTCGAGCTGCCGGTGCTCGCGTTCCTGCTCGCCCGCATCGGCGTCGTGCGCGCGCCCATGCTGGTCAGCACGCGCCGCTACGCGGTGGTGATACTGCTGATCCTGGCCGCGGCGATGTCGCCGAGCGGGGACCCGTTCAACTTCGCCCTGGTGGCTGGCCCGCTGCTGGTGCTCTACGAGATCTCGATCATCGTGGTTCGCTTGGCCCAGCGACGTGAGCCCAGCGCCATCACCGAGCCCGACGCCGCATAGCCAGCGGTGCGCTGGAGCCGCCGACCGCGATGAGGCCGCGGCTCGGATGCGCCATACTGCCCGCCATGCGGTTGCCCCGCCCGCGGGGCAACCGAGGAGGGAGGCGTACCCGCGGGTACGCAACACCACATGGACGAACGGATCACCGCGCTGCGCGAGCGCATCGACGAGCTCAACCTGGAGTTGCTGTCCCGGCTCTCGGAGCGTGCCACCATCGCCGAGGCGATCGGCCGGGTGCAGACCGAGCTCGGGCTGTCGCACTACGACCCCGTGCGCGAGCAGGCGATGCTCGAGACGCTCGTCGCCGCCAACCGCGGGCCCTTCACCGATGCCGCCGTCAAGAGCCTCTTCAAGCAGGTCTTCCAGGCCTCGATGCAGCTCGAGCAGGAGCAGGACAAGAGTCGCTACCTGACGTCGCGCCGCACGCACCGTAGCGACACGGTGGTGTCGGTCGACGGCGTGCCGATCGGCGGCGACCACTCGCCAGTGCTGATCGCCGGCCCCTGCGCCATCGAGTCGCGCGAGCAGCTCGGCGCCGTCGCCGCCTTCCTGGCCTCGCGCGGCGTGCGCCTGCTGCGCGGCGGCGCTTTCAAGCCGCGCACCGATCCCTACAGCTTCCAAGGGCTCGGCCTGGAGGGCTTGCGGCTCGGTCGCGACGCCTGCGACGCGCACGGCTTGGCGTTCGTCACCGAGGTGATGGACGCCGCGGACGTGCCGGCGTGCGCCGAGCACGCCGACGTGCTGCAGGTGGGGGCGCGCAACATGCACAACTTCACGCTGCTGCGCAAAGTCGCGCAGTCCGGCCGGCCGGTGATCCTCAAGCGCGGCCTGGCGGCTACCATCGAGGAGTGGGTGATGGCTGCCGAGTACCTGCTCTCAGGCGGCAACACCGAAGTCATCCTGTGCGAGCGCGGCATCCGCACCTTCGAACGCTTCACGCGCAACACGCTCGACGTCTCTGCCGTGGCGCTGGTCAAGCTCGAGACGCACCTGCCGGTGCTGGTCGACGTGACGCACTCCGGTGGTCGTCCCGACCTCCTCGTCCCTTTGACGAAGGCCGGCCTCGCGGCTGGCGCTGACGGCGTCATGATCGAGGTGCACCCGAACCCGGCCGTGGCCCTCTCCGACAACAAGCAGCAGATCGACTTCGAGGCCTTCGACGCCTACCTCGAGGCGACGATGTACCACGAGCTGCTGAGCCCGGGCCGTACCGAGCTCTACGGAGCCTAGCGGTAGAGTCTGGCATGGATCGGCTGCTGGGGTGGATCCTGCGTCAGGCCGAGGTCACGCCCGCCTATCACCAGGAGCGCTGCCTGGCGACCAAGGCGACCGGCTGCCGCATCTGCGCCGACGTCTGTCCGCACCAGGCGATCGTCGTGCGGCGCCGTGTCGAGATCGACGCGATCGACTGTACCGGCTGCGGCATCTGTGTCGCCGAGTGCCCCTCCCAGGCACTGAGTCCGCGCGGTGCGCCGGTCCCGTCCGACGTGGCGCTGCGCTGCTCGCAGGTCGGCGGCAGCGCGCCGAGCGTCATCTGCCTCGCCCGGCTGATGCCAACGGATCTGCTGCGACTCTCCGATGCCGGCGGCTCGGTCCGGCTCGGGCGTGGGGCATGCGAGGACTGCGAGGTCGGCGGTTCGGCCGTACCCGAGCTGCTCGAGGACGTCGCCGGCCGCGCCCGCGCGCTCGCCGAGGCCGTCGGGCGCGAGCTGAGCGTCTCCATCGTGCGTACCGAGGCGCTCGACGACGACCTGCCCGAGCGCAGGCTCAGTCGCCGCGAGATGCTTCGCGGCGGCGGCACCGGCGCCCGGCGGGCCACCGCGTCGGCGCTCGCGCCCCTCGAGCGGCTCGCCGGAGCCGACGGGGACGAGACCGCAGCCAGGCCGGCCCTGCCTCCGGACTGGCGCGACAGCCTCGAGCTGCTCAGCCGCGCCGGCCTCGATGGCGCTGCGCTCGTGCCGGCGCGCCTGCCGCACGTCGAGGACGGCTGCCTGCTGTGCCCCGCCTGCACCGCCGCCTGCCCCACCGACGCGATCCAGCGGCGCTTCGGTGACGACGGCTCGACCATCTTGTGGCTCGAGCCACGGCGCTGCGTCGGCTGCGACGCCTGCCAGCAGGTCTGCCCCGTCGCGGTGGTGCGCATGGACGAGCCCGTGCGCTGGGAGCGGCTGGACCGCGATCGCACCGTGCTCGCGTCCCGCCCCGGCGGCGGCCAATCCGGCACCACGCCGCGTTGAGGCCGGTCCGCGCGCCGTACCGGGAAGCGGCCGGAGATGGCGGCACATCCCGTACACTGAGAGCATGACGGTCGACGAGTGGGTCCTCGAAGCGGTGCAGCAGGCCGGCCCGAACGGCGCGACCGTGCGTGAGGTGCAGCGGCGCATCGACGAGAGCCACTACGAGGAGTTGGCCATCGACACCATCGAGGCGTCTCTGGCTGCGCTGGTTCGCAGCGAGCGCGTCGAGGAGCGAGACGGCCGCTGGCACGCGGTCCGCAAGACCACCAAGGAAGATGCGCTGAAGCGCCTCTTCGGCGACGGCTGACCGCCCGGGAGGGACCACGCATGACCAGTACGGGCGTGGCGCGCGGCGCGAGCGCGAGCAGCCGGACGCTGCAGGACTTCTACGGCCTCGAGAGCCTCTACTCGACCGAGGAGCTGCTGATCCGGGACAGCGTGCGCGAGTTCGTGCGCGCCGAGCTCGTGCCCCACGTCGGTCAGTGGTGGTCGGAAGGTAGCTTCCCCGCGGACCTGCCGCGGCGCTTCGGGGCGCTCGGCATCCTCGGCGTCACGCTGCCGGAGCGCTTCGGCGGTTCCGGCGCGTCGCACACGGCTTACGGACTGCTGAACCGGGAGCTCGAGTACGCCGACTCGGGCCTGCGCTCGTTCGTCAGCGTCCAGTCGAGCCTGGTGATGTACCCGATCGACGCCTTCGGGTCCGAGGCGCTACGGAGCGCCTGGCTGCCGCGGCTGGCCAGCGGCGAGGTCGTCGGCTGCTTCGGCCTGACCGAGCCAGACGCCGGCAGCGATCCCGGCGCCATGCGCACGCGCTGCCGCCGCGTCGGCGACGAGTGGGTGCTCACCGGCGTGAAGCGCTGGATCACCAACGGCTCGCTGGCGCAGCTCGCGGTGGTCTGGGCCCGCGACGAGGACGGCGGCACGGTGCGTGGCTTCGTCGTCGAGACCGACCGCGACGGCTTCCGAGCACACGACGTGAAGACCAAGGCCTCGATGCGCGCCTCGGTCACCAGCGAGCTCTACCTCGACGAGGTCGTCGTGCCCGCCGCCGCCTGCCTGGCGGTCGAGGGCTTGCGCGGCCCGCTCTCGTGCCTCAACCAGGCGCGCTACGGGATCGCCTGGGGCGTCCTGGGAGCCGGCTTCGCCTGTCTCGAGGAGGCCGCCGCCTACGTCGAAGACCGACCGTCGTTCGGCGCGCCGCTCGCCGGCAAGCAGCTCGTGCAAGCCGCGCTGGCCGACATGCTCGGCGAGCTGACCAAGGGATCGCTGCTGGCATTCCACCTCGGCCGGCTGAAGGACGGCGGTCAGGACACCCCGGCTCGCGTGTCGCTGGCGAAGCGCGACAACGTCCGGGCCGCGCTCGGCGTCGCGCGGGCCGCACGCGACCTCCTCGGCGGCAACGGCATCACCACCGAGTACAGCGCCATACGCCACATGCTCAACCTCGAGTCGGTCGCCACCTACGAAGGCACCGACACGGTCCACACGCTGATCCTCGGCCGCGAGATCACCGGCCGCAGCGCGTTCTAGGCGGGCGCCGGACGC
>SKMG01000381.1 GCA_007121175.1 Trueperaceae bacterium
CCCAGGTTCGACCGACGCTTGCTGCCGTGGCGCGAGCGCCGCTCGCGTGGCTGCTGGGCCTCGGCCTGCTGTTCGGCGCGGTGCACTCGCAGCACGCGCCGCTCGAGGCGTTGCTGCCGAGCAGCACCGTGCTGGCCCTGCACGCCGGTCCCACCGCCGGCGTGCCGGAGGCGTTCGGGGAGCTCCTGGCGACGCTCGATACCGCGGGCGCAACCGACACGCTGATGCGGCTCCTCGCCGCGCTCGGGGCGGACGTCGCCGAGCGGCCCGATGGAGCGGATCTCGACGTGCTGGAGATGCTCGCGGGCGAGCTCGGTGCCGAATGCCCGGAGCTGGCGGACGCCTGGGACGATGGTGACGCCCAGGACCTGGCGGGCCCGGGCGTCATCGCCGTCAGCCTGTCGCCGTTCAGCCCGATGCCCGGCGTGCTGCTGCTCGGCCGCCCTGCTGACACCGCTCACGCCGAGCGCCTGCAGGACGCCCTGATCGGCTGCTTCGCGAGCGGGCCGACCCTCGAGCAGGACGGCGTCGCCCTCCACATCCTGGGCGATGGCGGCGACCTGCCGCTGGTGGTCGCGCGTCGTGACGGCACCTTCATGGCCGCCACCGATCCCGATCTGCTGCGCGGCGCCATCCGGCTCGCCGGCGGCAGCGTCGAGCCCAGCCACCTCGACCGTCCGATCGGCCGCGCCGCTAGCGACTTCACCGGCGGCGGCTTGGGCATCACCGTGGACCTCGGCGCGCTGGCCGAAGGGCTCGGCACCTTGACGGGCCTGCTGCCGGTCGGTCCCGAAGAACGAGACGTGCTCGACCGGGCCCTGCGCAGTGTCGCGAGCCTCGGCGGCGTCGCCGGACGCATCACCGTCGAGGCGGAGGGGCTCCGTCTCGACTCGGTCTTGACGCCGGACCCGGCGGCTGGCGACGCGGCATTGGCCGCGCTGGTGGCGTGCGAGGACTGCCCAGTCGGCATCGGACCGCTCATCCCGGCCGGCGCCACCGCACTCAGCGCCCGGTACGTCGACATCAGCGGGGTGGCGGACTACCTCGACGGCTGGCTCGCCGAGCTCTCCCCGCTCATCGGCGAGACGCTCGATCTGCGCGGTCTCGCAGCGAGTGCGGGCATCGACCTCGACGCTCTGCTGCTGGGCTGGATCGGCAACCGCTGGCACACCGCGCAGCTCGGCGTGCGCGGCACCGACGCCGCGAGCTGGGTGCTGGGGCCCGGCAGCGTGACCACCGTCCCGGTCGCCTCCGAAGCGGCGGCGCGTGCGGCGATCGCCCAGTGGCGCTCGCTGCTCGGCGACGGCGAGGCGCTCGGCGGCCTGCTCGAGGAGATCATGTTCCTCGTCGATCCCTTCGGCGCCGCTGCCGGCGGCCCTTCGCTGCCCGAAGGCGGCCTGCTGGCGGTCAGAGAGGTCGACTACCGCGGCGTGGGGTACGAGCGCTGGCGGATCGGACCCACGACCGACGTGGGGTTGATGGTGCTGGACGCCCATCTGGTGCTGGGCGTGCCAGCCAGCGCGCTCCATGCCGTCATCGACGTGCACTTCGGCGCTCCGGGCGCCGCGGCGGATCCCGTGCTCGGCCCGGCGCTCGTCGGCCTCCCGAGCGGCGCGACCGCCTACGGAATCGTCGACGTGGCGCGTCAACTCGAGGCGCTGGCAGACCTGAGCGACCTGCTCGCGGCCCCACTCGCCACGGCCTTGACGGTGGCGGTCGCCGAGTCGCGCTGGAGCGACCCGTGGGACGACCCTTGGGGCGACTGGGGCGACTGGAACGGTACCGGCGCCCAGGCTCCCAGCGGTCTTTGGCGACCGGCCGGTCGCTTCGGCACGAATCTGCTGGGCGAGAGCGCGGCGGTCGCATCGCTGACGGTGCCGGGCAGCGTCCAAGCCCTCATCACCGAGGACGACCTGCTCCCCAACGGCGAGTTCGGCCTGGTATACGTTGTCGAGGGCTTCGCTGAGGGCGACCTGGTGATGGTCGAGATGCTCGACGCCACCGGTTCCTGGAACATGGACACCTACCTCTACCTCTACGACCTCAGCCTCGGCGAGGTCATCGCCGACGACGACGACTCGCCCGACACCAGCCGCTCGGAGCTGGTGTTCGTCGTCGAGCCGGGAGCGTCGTACGCCGTCGTGGCCGGCAGCTGGAGCGGCTCCGACGTCGGTCCGATCGAGCTCAACGCCGAGGTGCTGGAGTCGGCGGAGGCCGGCGACGATGCCCACGTCGAGCTCGGCCAGCAGCCGGAGCTCCCGGACGACCCCGACGTCCTCGAGGACGCGCCGAGCTTCGCCGAACTGGTCGCGATGTTCGACGTCCTCACCGACGCCCTGCGCGGCCTGGCGCACGACGCCGGCCTGGCGGTCTCGGTCACCGTGAGCGAGGACGGCGTGGTGCGCACCAGCGCGACCCTGCCGCTGCGTTAGGGCGGAGGTAGACGAGGGGGGACCAGGCGCGGACGCGCTGCTCAGTAGCTCCGATCCGCAGGCAGCCTCGCGATCGCGACCACTGGCTTCTCCAATGACACGCCCCCCGGGCACGCCGCCCGGGGGGCTCCTCGATCGCTCGCGCTCGCGCTACAGCGCGCTCGCGCTACAGCGCGCCCCCGCTTCAGTTCACGGCGGCGCCCAGATGCTTCTCGAGCCGCTGCTGGTAGGCGCCCTTCGGCATGGCGCCCACGATGGTCTCGACGGGCTGCCCGTCCTTGAACAGGATCACGGTCGGGATGCTCATGACGCGGTAGGACATGGCCGAGTTCTGGTTCTCGTCGACGTTGAGCTTACCCACGGTGATCTTGCCGGCATAGTCCTTGGCGAGGTCCTCGATGACGGGAGCCACCATGTGGCAGGGACCGCACCAGGGGGCCCAGAAGTCGACGAGGACGAACCCGTCCTTGATCTGGTCGCGGAACTCCGCGTCGGTGAGCGTGACGATGTTCTCGGCCATGATGCCTCCTGGGTGCCGGGTGACCTCGCTGCGAGAGGCGCCGGTCTCCGCCGCGCTCGCGCCCGGCGGACATACCCCCCCATGGTACACGGGCACGCCGCCCGGCGGCCGTCATTCAGTGTACAGGCTCGCCCCAAGCGAGCAGCGCCTCGAACGGATCGCCGCGACGCACGGTCTCCGCGCGCTGCCCGAGCGCCCGGGCACCGCCCTTGACCGCCGCCCACACCAGCTGCGCCGGGCTCGCCGCCGCGCCGTGCACCTCGCGCGCCGCTCGCCATTCCGCCACCGGCGACAGATCCGGGCTCGAACCGCGCGAGTCGGTTCCCAGGCCCACGCTGACGCCGTGCCGCGCGTAGAGCGACCACGGGAAGACGGCACAGCCGAGCGCCCGGTTCGAGCGCGGGCAGTGCACGACCGCGCAGCCGAACCGCGCCACCAGTGCCACGTCGTGTTCGTCGACCTCGACCATGTGCACCAGCGTCGGCCGAGCGGCCAGCACGCCGAGGTCGGCCAGGTAGCGCACCGGGCTCCGCCCCGAGGCCTGCCACTGCGGTAGCCACGGCCCCAGCGCCTGCCTGAGCGGCCCGCCGCCGTGGCGATGCAGCTCGCTCTCCCCCGCCGACTCGGCGACGTGCAACTGCAGCGGCAGGCGCAGCTCGCGCGCCAGTCGGGTGACGCCCTGCAGGAGCGGCGCGCTGACCGTATGCGGCGCGTGCGGCGACAGCCCGACCTGCATGCCGCCGGGACGTTGCCAGCCCAGGAAGCGCAGCAGGCGCTCGCGGGTCTCGGCGAGCAGTCGCGCGGCGTCGGCCGGATCGGGCCCGATCAGCTCCCAGTAGGCCACGCCGGAGAAGTGCGGGTCCTCCAGCAGGCGGGCCATCGCCGCCTCCGTCGTAACGATGTCGCCCACGGTCCGAACGCCCGCGGCGCGCAGCTCGGCCACACCGCGCTCGACGGCCGGCAGCCCGCGGCGACCGGCCCGGTCGTGGGCGATGACGGCATGGATGAAGTCCTCGTAGCGGCGAGGGCTGAACGCGAGATCGCTCAGGTCGAGGTGGGTATGGGCGTTGACGGGCGCGGGAGCGAGCACGCTCCGGTGCCCGGCTTGCACGGCATCGGGGAAACGCTGGCGCAGGCGAGCGAGCGAGTCGATCGCGATCACCGTGCGAGCGCCGTCGGGTCTGCGCTGCACCGCCACACCCGCGCCACCCTGCCCGGCGCCGCCTTGCGCGGCGCCGATGCCCCCGTAGACGACGTCGGCGCTCCACAGCTCGCGCCCCATACCACCGGTCTGGACGGCGGGACTCCCTTCGCTGTGGGGCGTTGGTGCGCTCAGCTCGTCACCGAACCCGTAGCCGGCACGGGAGCGAACCCGCCCTCCGCAGCCGCGGCCGGCGACGGCGGTGCCAGCATGGCGGCCACGTCGGGCACGTGCACGATCCGGTAGAGGCTGTCGCGTTGCCGCGGTTCGAAGCCGGCCTCGACGATCTGCCGCACCAACTCGCGCTCGGGGGTCGCTCGGTGGCGCGCACCGGCCTGCGACACGACGTTCTCCTCGAGCATGGTGCTGCCATAGTCGTTGCAGCCGGCGAACAGCGCGGTCTGCGCCACCTTGTGTCCCATGGTCGGCCAGGAGGCCTGATGGTTCACCACGTTGTCGAGGATGAGTCGCGCTGCAGCGACGTTCTGGAGGTACTCGAAGGCACCGGCTCCAGGTGCGCGCCCCTCGATGCGCACCCCTCGTGTCTGCAGCGTCCAGCTGATGAAGGCCGAGAAGCCGTTGCCGTGCTCGGCCAGCGCCCGGTC
>SKMG01000317.1 GCA_007121175.1 Trueperaceae bacterium
ATCGTACTGCCGGTAGACCGCTCGCTTCGAAGCGATGTCCGGGTCGGCGAGCAGCTGCAGCAGCACCGCGTCTGCGTCGCCCGGCAACGCCAGTGCGCCGAGGTCACGCTCGCGCGCGCGGCGCACCGCCTCGGCCTCGCTGCCCTCACGCAGGTAGGTGGGGGCCTGGTTGAGGGGAGCGACGGGCATGTCGCCCACCAGCGACGTACCCTCCCAGAGGCGGAAGCGGTCATGCTCGGATACCTGACCGACGATGAGCGCCTCGAGCTCCCAGTGTCGCAGCAGCGCAAGCAGCGCCTCGACGTGCTCCGGCCGGGCGGTGAGCACCATCCGCTCTTGCGACTCCGAGAGCATCACCTCGAGCGCGGTCATGCCGCTCTCTCTGCGCGGCACCAGGTCGATGCGCAGGTCGACGCCCTTGCCGGCGCGGTGCGCCATCTCCGCCACGCTGGAGGTGAGGCCGGCGGCGCCCATGTCCTGGATACCGACCACCAGGCCAGCGTCGATCGCCTCCAAGCAGGCCTCCAGCAGCAACTTCTCCAAGAAGGGATCGCCGACCTGCACGGCCGGGCGGTCGGCATCGGAGGCGTCGGTCAGATCGGCCGAGGCGAAGACAGCGCCGCCCAGGCCGTCGCGGCCGGTGCGCGAGCCGACGTAGACCAGCGCATTGCCCGCCTCACCCACCGTGCCAGATTGCAGCTGCTCGTGCCGCAGCAAGCCCAGCGCCATGACGTTGACCAGCGGGTTCTGCTCGAAGCAGGGATGGAAGCAGATCTCCCCACCGACCGTCGGCACGCCGATGGCGTTACCGTAGCTGGCAATGCCACGCACGACGCCGTCGAGCAGGTAGCGGCTGCGGGCGCCGCTCGGATCGCCGAAGCGCAGCGCGTCGAGCACCGCGAAGGGCCGCGCCCCCATCGCGAAGATGTCGCGCAGGATTCCGCCGACGCCGGTCGCAGCACCCTGCACTGGCTCGACCGCGCTGGGATGGTTGTGGCTCTCCATCTTGAAGGCCACCGCCCAGCCCTCCCCCACGTCGACCACCCCGGCGTTCTCGCCGGGCCCCTGCAGCACCTGTGGCCCCGAGGTCGGCAACCGCGCGAGCAGCGGCCGTGAGTTCTTGTAGCCGCAGTGCTCGCTCCACAGCGCGCCGAACATCGCCGCCTCCACCGCTCGCGGCTCGCGCCCGAGGAACTCGACCACCTGGTCGAACTCGGGAGCCGAGAGCCCGTAGGCCGCCGCCTGCTCCCTGCTGGCTGCGGGCCCCGTCGGTGAGGCAGGCGCGTGCTCAGGCACCAATGCCGGCAGCAGCAGTGACGGCGCCCGAGCCATGCCGCCGCCGCCGCCTGACCCGGTCATGCGGCCGCCGCCGCGTCGATCACGCCCCGCAGCAGCTCGCGGCCGTCGGTCGATCCCAGCACCGACTCCACTGCCCGCTCCGGGTGGGGCATCATGCCCAGCACGCGGCCGCGCTCGTCGACGATGCCGGCGATGTCGCGCATCGAGCCGTTCGGATTGGCGCCTTTGCCCGGCAGGCCGTCGGCGTTGACGTACCGCAGCACCACGCGCCCTTCTCCCTCGAGCCGCTCGAGCGTGGCCTCGTCGGCCACGAAGCGGCCCTCGTGGTGCGCGACCGGTAGGCGCAGCAGCTGCGTGCTGCGGTAGCGGGCGGTGAACGGCGTCCTGGCCTCGACCCGGACGAAGACGTCGCGGCAGACGAAGCGCAGGCCCTCGTTCTGGGCCAGCGCCCCGGGCAACAGCCCCGCCTCGGTGAGGATCTGGAAGCCGTTGCAGATGCCCAGGACCGGGCCTCCTCGGCGCGCGAAGGCGCGGACCGCCGCCATCACCGGACTGTGAGCGGCGAGGGCCCCGGAGCGCAGGTAGTCGCCGTAGCTGAAGCCGCCGGGCACGACGACCGCGTCGGCCGGCCCCAACTCGCGCTCGGTGTGCCACACGAAGCGGGCGGGCGCATCGAGGAGCGACTCGAAGGCGAACCTGGTGTCGTCGTCGCAGTTGGAGCCCGGAAACCGGAGCACCGCTATGGTCGGCATGGGGTGTCCCTCTAGCGCGCCGCGAGCGCGTGCCCACCGGCGCACGCGCGCCTCGGAGGTCTGTGCGGTGCAACCGGCTCTGGCCTGCCGCACCGCTTGGCGTCGACGCAATCTAGCATGCGCCGTCTCCCGGTCCGCAGCTGTCCCCTGCTCGCCGCCGCTTCGCAGCAGGCAGCCACCCAGGGCCGGCTCGCGTCTGGTATGCTCTATCGCTGGCGCCCCTGCCGAGGTGGCGGAACGGTAGACGCAGTCGACTCAAAATCGACCGGGGCAACCCGTGCGGGTTCGACTCCCGCTCTCGGCACCATCGCCGCCGGCACGACCGTGCCGCCGGCGCCACGACCGCCCGGCGACCGCTCGACGGCCGCGCGCGAGGAGACCAACGCATGTTCTGGATCGTGCTCATCCTGTTCATCCTGCTGTCCGTGCTACTCACCTTCGTCATCCTGATGCAAGAGCCCAAGCAATCGGGCCTCGGCGAGGGCATGGGAGGCGCCGGCGGCGGCTTCGATTTCGGTAGTCGCGGCGGCATGGCCAGCGGCCTGCAGCGCCTGACCATCTACATGGGCGTCAGCTGGGGCGTCCTGGCGCTGCTGCTGCAGGTCATCCCGCGCTAGGCGCAGAGAAGCGCGCGAGCGCTGGCGCGCCGGTTGCCTACGTGCAGCGTCGCGCTCGAGCGCTGCGGCGCCCGTTGCCCCCAAGGCGTATGACGAGCGTGAACTCGCCGTGAACGCCTGGTCCCGCACGCCGCGCTTGCGGCGTTGGCGGTCACGAGGTACGTTGGTCAGGTGTCGCAATCAGGCGGACGCAGCCACCGTGCGATCGACGCAAGGTGACGTTCCGGCGACATGGCATGACCCCGGCGCACCCGATGGAGTCGTCCGGCGCCCGCGAGCGGGCCACGGCCTCCCCCCGCCGGAACACCTGGAGGCAGCATGAAGAAGTCGATCCTGAGCCTGGCGATCCTCGCCGCACTCTCGCTGGCGCTGGCGCAGCCCTACGTGTGGCCGGCGGGCTGGACCACCACGCCGCTGGGCGAGGCCCAGTACGGCGGCACGGTGGTGCAGGGAACCTTGAGCGATCCCCGTACCTTCCACCCCGTCTTACAGTCCGAGCAGAACGAAGTCACCGACATGATGCAGTGGGCCCGGCTGATCCGCCAAGGCCCCGACTCCGACGAGTACGTGCCCTACGCCGCGGAGAGCTTCACCATCAGCGAGGACGGCACGGTCATCGACCTGGTGCTGCGCGACACGCTGCGCTGGTCGAATGGCGAGCCCATCACGGTTCAGGACTACTTCACCTCCTATCTGCTGCAGACCGACCCGGAGACCGGCTCGAACAAGTACGACGGCTGGTTCCTCAACGACGTCCAAATCACGCTTCAAATCACCGGCGAGGACTCGCTCCGCTTCACCTTCCCGACCGTCGACCGCTCCTCGCTGTTCACCATCGCGGTGCACTTCCCGGTGCCCGACCGCATCTTCGGTGAGGCCTACCGCACCGGCGGCGCCGACGCAGTGAACGCCCTCTGGGGTACCGAGGCCGACGTGCGCGAGCTCGTCTTCGACGGCCCCTTCGTGCTCACCTCCTTCCAGCCCGGCGAGCGGCTGGTGTGGGAGCGCAACCCGCACTTCGGCGACTGGAACGTCGACGAGGCCGGCAATGGGCTGCCGTATCTCGATGGGCGCATCCACCGTATCGCCGAGGGCGACGCCCTGCTCAACCTCTTCCTGGCCGGTGAGCTCGACCTGTATGCCCCGCGCACGCTCGACGACATCGGCGTGATCGCCGTGGCGATCCAGCAGGGCGACATCGACGCCGAGTTGATCGAGGGTTACGGCGGCGCCGCTTCGAGCCAGTTCATCATCTTCAACTGGAACAAGGCCAGCGACCCCTTCCTCGAGTCGGTGTTCCGCAACGTCAACTTCCGCCAGGCGATGTGGCACCTCGTCGACCGCGAGGCGATCATCGAGCTGGTCTACGGCGGCGCCGCCGAAGCGATGCACTCGGGCATCTACCTCCCCAACGCCTACTGGCTCGACGACAGCGTGCCGACCTACGACTACGACCCCGAGCGCGCGCTCGAGCTGCTCGCCCGGGCCGGCTTCAGCCAGACCGACGCCGACGGCTTCCTGGTCGACGCCCAGGGGCGCCGCATCTCGTTCACGCTGGCCACCAACGCCGGCAACGCGCCGCGTGAGCAGATCACCCAGATCTTCGCCGATGACGCCCAGGCGATCGGCATCGACGTGACTCCGACCGCGCTCGACTTCTCGCTGCTCGTCGACCAGCTGCTCTCGACCGGCGACGACCGGCCCTTCGAAGCGATCCTGATCGGCCTCCAGGGTGGCGACCGCGTCTGGCCCTTCGGCGACTCGGTCTACAACTGCGACGGCTTCCTGCACATGTACAACACCAGCGGCGAGTGCCTGACGGCCGCCGAGACCGCGATGGAGCAGCTCAACAAGCTCGGTCGCCAGACGCTCGATACTCCCGCCGCCCGCGAGATCGGCATCGAGATCCAGACGCTCGAGGTCCAGCAGGCGGGCGTCTTGTACACGGTCAGCCCGCTGATCCACGTCGCCTGGTCGTCGCACGTCGGTGGCGAACTGCCGCGCGAGTACATGGGCGCCTTCACGGGCACCCGGGAGATCGTGCTGACGCACGTCCGCTAGCGGCTGTCGCG
>SKMG01000402.1 GCA_007121175.1 Trueperaceae bacterium
TCCATGGTTCGATCACGTTCGTCCGTTCTCCTGTCGCCGGTCCCGTGCCCAGCGGACGCGTCGCTCGATGATCACCTGCCGCCGCGAATCGGCATGTCGCCGCTACCGCCGCGTAGCCGCGGCCGGCGGGCGCCACGCCGTGAGCATTCGGCATGCCGTAGAGTGCCGCATGGAGCCGCCGGAAACGATCGGCCGCTGGCAGCTCGCCGTGGCTGGCTCCCGGGCCCGCTTGTGGGACGGTTCCGAGGAGCTGCGGCTCGGCACGATCGAAGCTGTGGCATTGGCGTACCTGGCGCTCGCGGGTCCGATATCGCGGGCTCGACTGGCTTCGCTGTTGTGGCCCGACGCGCACGTCGCTCGCGCCCGCGCGAACCTGCGTCAGCTCCTGCATCGGCTCGGCCAACGCGCCGACGTGCTCGGGGGCGACCCATTGGCCCTGCGCGCCGCCGTGGAGGTCCTGCCGTTCGGCTCGGCCAGCGAGCTCCCCACCGTCGGAGCCGAACCGATCGAAGAGCTCGACCCCGATCGCCACGCTGAGCTCGCCGGCTGGTTCGCGGCCGAGCGGGAGCGCCGGACTGCAACGGCGCTCGTCGAAGTGGAGCGCGGCTGGCGCGCCGCGGTCGCTGCGGGCGATTGGGAGGAGGCGCTGCTGAACGCCCAGCGCGAGGTGGCGGTCGAGCCGCGCTCTGAGCAGGGCTACCGGCGGACGATGCGCGCCCAGCTCGAGCTCGGCCGGGTGCGTGACGCGCGCGCGACGTATGGGCGCTATCGCCGTTGGCTGCGAGCCGACCTCGACCAGGCGCCCGATGCGGTCACCACGGCGCTCGCGCAGCGCGCGCTGCGGGATCAGACTGCCCCGAACGACGCCGGTCGCTCACTGGTCGAGCTGGCCTGGGGCGAGTACCAGCGCGGCCGCAGCGGAGCGGCGGAGCACACCGCGATCGCAGCCTTGGAGGCCCTCGAGCGCTGGGGCGACACGGCCGGCGTGGCCGAGGCGTGCTTCGTCCTGGGCTCGATCGCCCGGCGCCGCGGCGACACCGACACCGCCCGTGCCTGGTGGTCGCTCGCACTGCGGGGCGCGGCGGTTCCGGTCGACGGCGCGGCCGTCCTGGCCATGCACCTCAACCTGGCGATGGTGCACGACGGGCTCGGCGCCACCGCCTCAGCGCAGGAGCACTACCTCGCCGCCCTCGACCGAGCTCGAGAACTCGGCGATCGGCGCGCCGAGGCGATCGCCCTCAACAACCTCTCGCACCTGGCCTTGGCGACCAGCCGTGTGAGCGCCGCGCGTGACCTAGCGGCCGCAGCTCAGGCGCTGGCGGAGGCGACCGCGGACGAAGCGCTGCTGGCCGCGGTCCTCGAGGGCGCGGCGCGCTGCGCTATCACTGCGGGAGACGCCGGCGTGGGCCGTGGTCTCGCGGCTCGCGCCTACCTGCTCGCACGCGAACACAACGACGCGCTGGTGATGGTGGAGGCCGCACTCTGCCTCGCCGAGGCCAGCCGGGCGCTCGAAGACAGCGGCACCGCGCGCAGATACGCCGTGCACGCGGCGGAGTTGGCACGGCGCTTCGAGTGTCACGACGCCAAACTGGCGGCAGAGGGCGTGATCTCACGACTCGGTGACGCCCCGGTGACGCCCGAGGCTGCACGCTTCGGTGCGAAGGAGGTCGACGATGACCAAGCTCCTGCGATGCCGTGACGTTGGGTTCGACTGCGATGCCGAGGTCCGCGGCGAGACGGACGAGGCGATCTTGGCTCAGGTCGCCGTGCACGCCCGCGACGTCCACGGGGTGGTCGAGGTGCCCGACGCCGTCGTGCAGCGGGCCATCGAGAACATCCGGGAAGAGGACGCGACCGAGTAGGGAGCGGCCTAGGCGACCGAGTAGGGAGCGGCCTAGGCGACCGAGTAGGGAGCGGCCTAGGCGACCGAGTAGGGAGCGGCCTAGGCGACCGAGTAGGGAGCGGCCTGGCGGGTAGCACCGATCGCTGACGCCCTCTCGACGCCGGCTGGAGCGGCGACGTCAGCACATCGCGTCGACACCTCATCGCCGCTCCAGCGGTCTGCCGACAAGACCCGCTCGCCCCTCGACCTGCAGCGGCGACGGAGTACGTAAGCAGGTCAACAGGGGGAGTCCGCCGGACACGTCTATCCTTCCGAGATGTCCTTCGGAAGGAGGATGTCATGCCAGGTACGAAGCTGACCACAGCCATTCTGGAACCCTTCGAAACACACTTTCGCGGCGAGCTGCTCGAACCAGGAAACGACGGCTACGACGAGGCTCGCGGGCTCTGGAACGCGATGATCGACGAGCGGCCCGCGCTCATCGCGCGCTGCACGGGGCTGGCGGATGTGATCGCAGCGGTGGACTTCGCGCGCGAGCACGGTCTGGGCGTCTCCGTACGCGGGGGAGGGCACAACGTCGCCGGGCTCGCCAGCTTAGGCGACGGTCTCATGATCGACCTGTCGCGCATGCGCGACGTCCAGGTGGATCCGGAGGCGCGCCTCGCCCGGGTCCAGGGCGGCGCCGTGTGGGGCGATGTCGATCGCGAGACACAGGCGTTCGGCCTCGCGACCCCGAGTGGAGTGGTCTCGACGACCGGAGTCGCAGGCTTGACGCTCGGCGGCGGCTTTGGCTGGCTCGCGCGCCGCTACGGCCTCACCGCCGACAATCTCGTCTCGGCCGAGCTCGTCACCGCCGACGGGGAGCTCGTCAAGGCCAGCGAGCAGGAGCACGCCGACCTCTTCTGGGCGATACGGGGTGGCGGCGGCAACTTCGGGATCGTCACGTCGTTCGAGTTCCGACTCCACGAGGTCGGACCCGAGGTGCTCTTCGGCCCGACGGTCTACCGGCTCGAAGACGCGGCGGAGGCGCTCCGCCACTACCGGGACTTCGCGCGCAGGGCCCCGATCGAATGCAGTGTGTATGCCGATCTCCTCACGGCCCCGCCGCTGCCGTTCCTCCCGGAGGACGCAGTCGGAAGCAAGGTCCTGTTCCTCGCTCAGTTCTATGCCGGTGATCCGGCGGAAGGAGAGGAGGTTCTCGGGCCGCTCCGTGCGTTCGGCGACCCCGTTGCTGATGCGGTCGCGCCCACCCCATACATCGACGTCCAAGGCACCTTCGATCCGTTACTCCCCAAGGGCGCGAGGTACTACTGGAAGTCACACAACCTCACCCGCATCAGCGACGAGCTCATCGACACCGTCGTCGCGTGCGCCGCTGAGCTGCCGACGCCTCGCTCCGACATCCTCTTCCATCAGCTCGGTGGAGCCATCAACGACCGGGCACCCACGGCGACGGCCTACTCGCATCGTGATGTCGAGTTCTCGGTGACGTTGGGTGGGTCCTCGGAGGAACCGTCAGAGGACGCAGCGTGCATCGCGTGGGCGCGAAGGTGGCATGCGGCGTTGGCCGAGCACGCGGCCGACGGCGTCTATGCGAACTTCCTGAGTCACGACGAAGGGGACGAGCGCCTGCGGGCGGCGTTCGGCCACAACGCGGAGCGCCTACGGCGGATCAAGACGAAATACGACCCCGGCAACTTCTTCCGCAGGAACCACAACATCGAGCCGCTCTCCGAGTCGCGGCAGGGCGGTTGATGCGTGAGCGCGCCAATGGGGCGCGGGGGCATCGCTGTACTCGGCCCGGGCGCGCGCGAGCACTGCAACCGGACGCCAGCCGCTGTCCTGGGCGACCAGCTCCACATCCGACCAAGGAGGTAGCCGTCCGAGGCGATGACACGGTTCTTCGCTGAAGTCCAGCCACCCGGATGACGGAGCGTGGCCTCTGCAGGATCGCACCATGTCAGGAGACGGACGGAGACTCCGAAAGGAGGCCCACGTGGCGACGGTGAGCGTGAATGGACTCAGGATCCACTTCGAGCGGTCCGGCGAAGGGGACGTTCCGCTGGTGCTCGTCCATGGCTCTTGGACCTCACATCACGACTGGGATGCGGTGGCTGCGAGGTTGGCCGAATCGTTCAGCGTCGTGGCCTACGATCGCCGCGGCCACAGCCGAAGCGAGCGCCCTCCCAACCAGGGAAGCGTCCTGGAGGACGTTTCAGACCTCGCTGCGCTGATGCGTCAGTTGGGGCTGGCGCCCGCCTGGGTGGTGGGAAACTCCTTCGGCGCCTCGATCGCGCTGCGGCTGGCCGCCGAGCACGCTCCCCTCCTGCGCGGCGCGATCGTCCACGAGCCGCCGCTGTGGGGCGTCATCGCCGATGATCCGGCGCTCGCCCCGCTCGTCGAGGAGGATGAGGAGGTGTCGGCAGTGGTAGCCGAACGCCTCGCTTCCGGTGACCACGAAGGCGGCGCGAGGCTGTTCATCGAGCACGAGCTCGGTCCCGGGAGCTGGTCGCAGCTGTCTCCAGATTTCCGCGCCACCATGGTCGAGAACGCCGTTACCTTCCTGGACGAAGCGAGGGATCCGGTAAGATACGCCTTCGACCCGGCCTGGCTCGGGGATCTTCGCCAACCGGTGATGCTGAGCACGGGAAGCGAGAGCCCGCCCACGTATGGCGGCGTGGTGTCGAGGCTCGCCGACGCGCTGCCCCACGCCGAGGTCGCGCGGTTCGAGGGTGCCGGCCACATCCCTCACGCGACCCACCCCGAGCAGTACGTCGAAGCGACACGTGACTTCATCCGGAGAAACGACGGCTGATGCGTCGGGGAGTACCGCCGGGACGGGGTGCATGAACAGCGTCGCCCGGATATCGGCATCGACGAGCGTCGCAA
>SKMG01000321.1 GCA_007121175.1 Trueperaceae bacterium
GCGATCATGCGCACGAGCGCTCGACCGCCCCACCGCTCGGGCTCGGGCAGCGCCACGTGAACGCGGATGTCGAAGGCGTACGCCAGGTGGCTGCCGCTCGGCGCAGGGCTGACGACCGCAGCGCCCGAGACCTGCGCCCAGCCGGGACCCGGCGGATCGAGCGGCAGCCCCTCGAGCCGAGCGCCGGTGGGCGTCAGGTGCAAGCGCGAGCGGAACGGCAGATCGCGCTGACCGAACAAGGCGGCGTTGACGGGCAGCGTGGCGGTCACGGTTCCCGCTTCCGACCCCCGCGGCGGCTCGACCGTCAGGTCGCGCAGGAAGTGCGCCTGGGCGAGGCTGCCGGGCACGTCGCGCACGAACGCCAGCGCCTCGACGCGCGGCAATCCGACCTCGAGCTCGAAGCGCACCACGTGGTCGAAGGTCACGAGCGGGCGGCCCCCTTCGGCCCGACCCACTCGACCGAAACGTCGCCGCTCTGCAGCGCGACCTCGACCTCCAGGTCGCTCGCCGGTCGCAACCGCGGCAGGTCGGCGAACAGCGGGGCGGCGCTGGCGAAGCCCACCCGGACGGTCAGCGGTCCGTCGTCGTAAGCGCGGCCGATGCGCCACAGCAGCGAACTCGCCAGCGCATCGACCTGCTCCGCGCTCGGCGCGACCTCGCCAGCGTTGGGGATCGCCTCGGTCGGCACGACGTCCTGGTAGGGCGACGGCACCTCCGCGGAGTCCTCAGACCGTGGCTGGGAGAGACGCTCTCGCTCGTCCGGCATGCCGTCAGCCTACCGCACGGGGGTGCCGGGCACGTGCTGCGTCCCGCACGTGCTAGCTTGACGCGGTGCAGAATCTGACCTGGTGGTCGCTCGTGCTCCGCGGCTTCGTGATGGGGGCGGCCGACGTGGTACCCGGCGTCTCGGGAGGCACGATGGCGTTGGTGCTGGGTGTCTATGAACGCCTCATCGCCGCGCTGCGTGCGGTCACCTCGCTCACACCCTGGCGTGCCCTGCTGCTGCGCGACCTGCGCTCGGCCTGGCACGCGGCGCACGCGCCTTTCCTCGCGCCCTTGGTCCTCGGGATCGCGACCGCCGTGCTCGCCTTGGCGCGCGTGATGGAACGGGCGCTGGTGGTGTATCACGTACCGCTCCATGCCGCATTCTTCGGGCTGATCCTGGCCGCGGCAGTCCTCGTCGCGCGACGCGTCGGCCGCTGGCATCCTGCAGCGCTCCTGGCGCTGACCGTGACGCTGGCCATCACCACGCTCCTCTTGGGGGGCTCACCGCAAGCGACTCCCGACACTGCCCTCTCCCTGTTCGTCGCAGGAGCGGTCGGCATCACCGCGCTGGTGCTGCCGGGCATCTCAGGGGCCTTCATCCTGGTGCTGCTCGGCCAGTACGCGCGAGTGATCGGCGCGATCGCCGCGCTCGATCTCGTGACGCTGGTGCCGTTCGCGATGGGTGCGCTGGTGGGCCTCGCTACTACGGCGAGAGCGCTCGACTGGCTGCTGCGCCGGGCGCGCTCGGTGACGATGGCCGCGTTGCTCGGCGTGATGATCGCCAGCGTGCGACGGGTGTGGCCCTGGACGGAGGTCGGCGACCCCAGCGGCGGACTGGCGTGGCCGGTGGGCGCCTGGGGCGATGAAGGCTGGCTGCTGGCGCTGGCCGCGGCGTCCATCGCGTTCACCACGGTGCTCTGGTTCGAGCACCGCTGGGGCCGAACCGACGCCCGCACCTGATTCTCATCGGCATCATGTCGAAGCGACCGAGTTGTCATCGACAGGCCGCTACCATCAGCATCTGAGGGTGGGCGCGTTCGTGCGCCCGCGCGCCGGCTCCTGCCGGTCGCTGGGGCCGGCGACACCGTGATCCGGCCGCCGTTGGAGGCATCATGTCGAATGTCAGAGTCGCTACCGCCCAGAGGCTGCAGCTGCTCGCTGTGCTCGCGCTGGCCCTGGCCCTACTGCTGCTGGGGTCGCCGTCTGCGCTGGGTCAGGAGGCGCGTGCAGACGAGCTCGACGAGACGGCCGCTCTGCTGGAGGACGAACGCAACACCATCGAGATCGTCGAGCGATACGGCAACAGCGTCGTGGCGGTCAACGTCACCGTGCTCGGCGAGGCGGTCGATCCGTTCGCGCCGTTCCGAGACAGACTGCCGCCGGAGTTCCGCGAGTTCTTCCGCATGCCGCAGCAGCCCGATACGCCGCCGATGCGGCAGGGTTCGGGCTCGGGCTTCGTCTTCGGCAACGAGCGACACCTCGTGACCAACTACCACGTCGTGCAGGCCGCGCTCGAGCCGGGCAGTGTCGACCTGCGAGAGGGCGCCTCCATCGAGGTCGTCTTCCCCGACCACCAGGAGCCGGTCGGGGTGCGGGTGCTCGGGGCGAATCCGGACTTCGACGTTGCGTTGCTCGAGGCGCTCGATGCCGACGAGATGCCCGACGTCGCAGCGCTCGAACTCACCGAAGAGCTCGCGCGCGTAGGCCAGAAGGTCATCGCCATCGGTAACCCGTTCGGCCTGGCATCGACCGTGACCACCGGTATCGTCTCGGCGGTCGGGCGCAACTTCGAGTCCGTCGGCCGCATCGAGATCCAGATGATCCAGACCGACGCCGCGATCAACCCGGGCAACTCGGGCGGTCCGCTGCTCGACTCGCGCGGTCGGCTGATCGGCATCAACACCGCCATCATCCCGGGCGTCGGGATCGACGGGCGCCGCGGCAACATCGGCATCGGCTTCGCCGTGCCCTCCGAGCTGCTCGCCCAGAGCCTGCCGGCGCTGCAAGCGGGCGGCCTCAGCGGCATCGCCGCAGCCGCGCTCGATCCCACGCGGCCGCGGCTCGGCGTCGCCATCATGGCGCTCGACACGGTCCCGGCTCAGGTTCGCGACACGCTCGAGCTGCCCGCGCGCGGCCTCGTCATCACCGGCGTCGATCCCGAGGGAGCCGCCGCCGAGGCCGGCATCCGGGGCCCGACCTACGTCGCCACGGTCAACGGGATCGAGTTCCCGGCCGGGGGCGACATCGTGCTCGCCGCTGACGGCGAGGAGGTCGAGCGGGCGGAGGATCTGCAGCGGATCGTGTTCGGCAAGGAAGAGGGCGATGTGGTGACGCTGGAACTCTGGCGCGCCGGCGAGGTCCGGGAGGTCGACGTCACGCTGCGCGTGCCCGGCGCACCTACGGACGACGAGGCGGACCAGGAGGACCAGGAGGACCAGGAGGCGGACGAGGAGCAGCCAGCCGAGGAGTGAGGTCAGTCGGCCGGGCGCCGGCCTGCAGCGCACGGGGCGCCGGCGCTGCTAGACTCACGCCGGTGCCCACTCTCGCCTTGCCATCACGCCAGCCACCGCGCCCCGTCGGGCGCGCTCCCGGGCTGAGGGGCGCCGGCGCTCGCTGGACGCTACGCGCTGGTGGGCGCGAGCGGAGGCCGGCATGAGCGCGCGCTTCTCACCGACGGCGGCCGACTCCCCGCCCGTCGTCGGCATGGTGCTCTCCGGCGGCGGCGCTCGAGGCTTCGCGCACATCGGCACGCTGCGCGCTCTCGAGCGCCGCAACCTGCCGGTGCAGGTGTGGGCGGGCACGTCGATCGGCGCGATCATCGGAGCTCTGTGCGCCGCCGGCTACCGGGCCGGCGACGTGCTGGAACTGGCGCGCTCGATCTCATGGCGTGACGTGTTCGACCTCTCGCTCCGGGCAGGCATGATCAAAGGCGAGAAGCTGCACGCACTGCTCGCCCAGCACCTACCTGAGCGCTTCGAAGACCTCGGGCAGCGTCTGGCGGTCACCTGCACCGACATCGAATCCGGCGAGGAGGTCGTGCTCGTGAGCGGCGACCTCATCACCGCCGTACGGGCCTCGGCCTGCTTCCCCGGGGCCTTCGAGCCGGTCACCCATCTCGGCCGCACGCTCGCCGACGGCGGCATCTGCAACAACCTGCCGGTCGACGCCCTGGCGACGCTCAACGCAGACGTGACGCTCGCCTCCGACGTCACGCCCCCGCGCCGTGCGAGCTACCAAGGCGTCGCCGGCGATACGCGGCCCTGGTGGGAACGCGTCGTGGCGACGGTCACGCTCGAACAACGCACGCCGATGGCGGCCGTGATGCTGCGCTCGACCGACATCATGATGCGGCTACTCACCGATGCCCAGTACGTCCATCATCCCGCCGACCTGCGCATCGCCCACGAACTGCCGACGGTCCGAGTGGAGTCGTTCTGGGAGCTCGAAGCGATCGTAGCTGCCGGCGAGGTCGAGGCCGAGCGCGTCTTGGACGCCAACGCCGCCTGGCTCGAGCGTCTGACCCGGCGCAAGGAAACGCACCGCGGGGCGGTACACTGACGCTCATGCCCGCATCCAGCTCGCGCAGCGCCACACGTCCTCGAGCCGCACCGACCGAGGGCACACGCGGTGACCGGTTCTGGCGTGAGGTGCGCGGCTACGCCGAGGCGCTGGTCATCGCCTACCTGGTGGTGACCTTCGTCTTCAACACGGTCGGCGTGGTGGGATCCTCGATGCGCCCCAACCTCGACGGCGGCGTGGGCTCGAGCAACGTACTGCAGTCGCTGCTCACCGGCGACCGCGTGTTCATCCCCAAGTACGAGACCTGGCTGCGGCGCATGGGCGTGCTGCCCGGCTACGAGCGCGGCGACATCATCGTCGTCCGCGATCCGGCCAACTCACCGACCGCCATCGAGACCGGCAGTCGGCCGTTCTTCATCAAGCGAGTGATCGCCGTGCCAGGCGACCGCCTGCGGATCGAGGCGGGTCAGGTCATCGTCAACGACCACCCGGTCGAGCAGAGCTTCATCACCGAGACCGGCGAGATCGACCCGGATCCGCAGTACTTCCCGCTGATCACGCAGCGCGGAGGGACGGTCGAGGGGCTGGTCGTCCGGTTCGGCGTCACGCCGCGAGGCACGGCCTTCCCCGACCTGCCGCTCGCCGGCAGAGGCACCTTGCCCGCGGTCCCCGTCGCCGATCCGCGGGTGCAGCTCTACTACGGCACGACCCTCGACGCCCTGGCGCCGCTGCCGGCCGACGCTCCGGACGGCGAACCCTTCGTCCACGACATCGTGATCCCGCCCAACCACTACTGGATCATGGGGGACAACCGCGAACGCGCGCGTGGCGGCAGCGAGGACTCACGGGTGTTCGGGCCGATCCGCGGCATCACCATCGCGGGCCGGGCCTCGGCGATCATCTGGCCGCCGCGCCGCGATGGCGATTGGAACTGGCGCAGCCTGAGCGCGCCCCCGGCCTTCCGAGAGGTACCCCAACCCAACGGAGTCAGCGCACCCAGTGGAGCGTGACGCGATCCGCGCCGCGGGGCTACCCGCCGAAGCGAGCCGGTTGGCGGACGGCACGGACGCACTCACCGAGCGGTCGCTGCGGCCGGAGTCGAGCCGGCCCGCCCGCGGCAGGCCCGGTGGCTGGCTGCGTCGCTGGTCCGAGGCCCTCATCGTCGCGGTACTGCTCGTCACCTTCGTGGCGACCACCGTCGGCATCGAGGGTGCCAGCATGGCTCCGACGCTGCTCGACGGCGAGCGCGCCCTGGTGCCGCGCTTCGAGACCTGGGCCGTACGGTCGGGCCTGCAGGACTGGCAGGTGGGCGACGTCGTCTACTTCCGATCTCCCGGCGCGGCGCCGCGCACCCTGCTCGAACGGCTCACCGGCGGACCCTTCTTGATCAAGCGGGTGGTGGCCGTCGAGGGGCAGCTCGTCGAGTTGCGCCGCGGCGTGCTGATGGTCGACGGTCGCGCGGTCGAGACCACTGCCGTGTCTCCGCTCCAGGCGGCGGTCAGCGCCGGACCCACGCTGGTCCCGCAGGGCCACCTCTACGTGCTCGGCGACAACCGCTCACCGCTGGGCTCGCACGACTCGCGCGCCTTCGGGCCGGTCCCGGTAGGGAGCGTCGCCGGCAGGGCGTCGTGGGTGGTGTGGCCGCCCGTGCGGGGTGCGGACGGGAGCTGGAGCCTCAACCTGCGGCCCATCCCTCGGCTGCGCGAGCCTCCTGCGCAGCACTCCGACGAATCACACTCGGCCGGCCGCCCGGCGGCGTCAGGCGCGCCCGAGGGCGAACGCTAGCGACCCCGGGCGCTGCTCCCGTCGAGCCCGAGCGCCTCGGCTCGAGCCTTCATCGCGTCCAGCACGAACTGCACGTGATCCCATAGATCGACACCGAGCTCCTCGGCGCCTCGACGGACATCGTCGCGCGACACGCCGCGGGCGAAGGCCTTGTCCTTGAACTTCTTCTTCAGGCTCTTCAGTTCGAGACCCTCGATCGACTTCTCGGGGCGCACGAGCACCGCCGCCGTGATCAGGCCGGTGACCTCGTCGCAGGCGTAGAGCACCTTCGCCAGTCGGCTGGTGCGCGGCACGCCGGTATGGTCCGCATGGCCCAGGATCGCCTCGCACATCAGGTCGGGCGCGCCGAGCGACCGCAGGTGCGCGACGCCGACGAACGGGTGACCGCCCTCACCGAGGTGCGGGTAGCGTTCGTAGTCGTAGTCGTGCAGCAGCGCAGTCGCGGACCATAGGTCGACGTCCTCGCCCTCACGCTCGGCGTACGCGGCGACGGCCGCCTCGACGGCCAGCATGTGGCCTCGGAGGCTCTCGCTGGCCGTCCACTCGGTCATCAGGGCATGAGCGGTGGCTCGATCGATGCACATGCCCGCAGCCTACCAGCGGCCGCTGACGGCGGGCGACGGCGGCCGGGGCAGGCATTGCTAGACTCGGACATGGCACTCCCCGTGCTCGAGGTCGTCGCCGACACCGACGCCGTGACCACCGAGTTGGTGGCGCGAGTGGTGGCGGCTTGCCACCACGCCGTGGCCAAGAGCGGACGTTTCGTGATCGCGCTCTCTGGCGGTTCCACGCCGCTTCCGGCCTACCGGCGCCTCGCCGAGCGGCACGACCTGCCGTGGGAGCGAGTGGTCGTCACCTGGGGCGACGAGCGCCTGGTGAGCGCTGACGATGCCCAGCGCAACGAGCGCGCGGCCCGCTCGGCGCTCCTCGATCACGTCCCGATCCCGAGCGAGCACGTGCTCGGCTGGCCCGAGGGCGAGGATCCCGAGGCCGTGGCGGACGCGCTGGCCGAGCGTCTGGTCCGCGAGCTCGGCGATCCGCCGCGGTTCGACCTGGTGCTGCTCGGTCTCGGCGCCGATGGGCACACCGCCAGCCTCTTCCCCCACACCGGCGCGGTCGATGCCGCCGGACTCACCACCGTCGTACGCACGGCCGAGCACGGGACTCGGGTCAGCCTCACTGCCTCGGCCCTCAGCCGGGCCGATGAGGTCCTGGTCGTCGCCACGGGTGCGGATAAGCGTGATGCCCTCGAGCGCACGCTGCGGGCCGAGGAGCCGCCCGACGCGCTGCCGCTCACCGCGCTCGACCCCGTCGGGCGCTTCACACTGCTCGCGGACGCCGCCGCGGCCGGCGCCGCTGCAAGCTCAGGCCCAGCGGATGGCGTGCGCCTCGAAGGGTGAGGCCAGCGCCGGATGGACCGGCAGGACCCGCACGCCATACACCAGCCGTCCGCTGATGGCCGGCTCGAAGCTCGCTTCGAATCGCAGTCCGCCGTCGGGGAGGCGCTCCTCGAGCCGCATCGGCACCAGATGCAGGCCATGCTGCAGGCCATCGGTCTCGAGCGAGTACACCACCTCGACGCGCAGATCGAGATCCGCGAGCGCGTGCGGGTAGAGGGTGGCCGAGAGCGACACGACCTCTTGCATGGTGTGGGCGGTGTCGGGCAACGGCTTGGCCTGCAGCTGGACGGTCGACCAGTGCTCGTTCACCCGTGCGCGCCAGTCGGCGAGCTCGGCGGCGCGCTCCCTGTCTGCTACGAACGCCTCGCCGCGCTCGGCGGCGGGCTGATAATAGCGTTCGACGTAGTCACGGACCATCCGTTGCGCGTTGAAGCGCGGCGTCACCGTGGCGATCGCGGCCGCCGCGCGCCGCATCCACGCGACCGGGACGCCCGTCTCGTCGCGGTCGTAGTAGGTCGGGACCACCTCGCTCTCGAGCAGCGCGTACAGCGCGTCGGCGTCCGCCGCATCGGCCCGCGCCTCGTCGTCGAACTGGCGGGGCGCGCCGATGGCCCAGCCGTTGCGGCCGTCGAAGCCTTCGGGCCACCAGCCGTCGAGCACCGAGAGGTTGAGGATGCCGTTCATGGCGGCCTTCTGGCCGGAGGTGCCCGATGCCTCCAGCGGACGCCGCGGGGTGTTGAGCCAGACGTCGACCCCGCGCGTCAGGGCGCGGCCGACGGCCATGTCGTAGTCCTCGAGGAAGATGATCCGACCAGCGAAGCGCGGCTCCTGCGACAGTCGGTGGATGGTCGCGACCAGCGCCTGACCGGCCTCGTCCGCGGGATGCGCCTTACCGGCGAAGACGAGCTGGACCGGTCGCTCTTCATCGCCGAGCAGCGCTGCGAGCCGGTCGAGATCCCGGAAGATCAGCGTGGCGCGCTTGTAGGTGGCGAAGCGGCGCGCGAAGCCGATCGTGAGCGTGGTTGCGTCGAACAGGTGGCCGATGTCCCGCATCGTCGTCGGCGAAGCCTCGTGGCGAGCCAGCTGGCGCAGCACGCGGCGCCGCAAGAAGCGCACGCTCTTGGCTTTGACGGCCTTGCGCACCAACCACAGGCTCGCTGGATCGAGGTCCTCCACGGCCCTCCACATCTCGCTCTCGGTGACGCGCTCCTGCCAGTCCAACGGCAGCACCGTCGACAGCAGCGGCCGCAGTTCGATCGCCTGCCACGACTTGACGTGGACGCCGTTGGTCACGTGGCCGATCGGCACCTCGTCGATCGGCACGTCGGGCCAGAGATCGGACCAGATCCGCCGGCTGGTGTCACCGTGTAGCGCCGCGACGCCATTGCGGGCGCTGGTGAAGCGCAGGGCCAGGGCCGGCATCGAGAAGACCGGGCCCCAGCCGAGATCCGCCCGCCCGAGATCGAAGAACTCGTGCGGCCGCAGCCCGAGCCCACCGTGATAGGCACCGAACGCCTGCCCGACCAGGTCGAAGGCGAAGGCATCGTTGCCGGCCGCGACCGGGGTGTGGACAGTGAACACGGTCGAGGCCGCGACCATCTCACGAGCGTGGGCGAACGGCATGCCCTCGGCAACCAGCTCGCGGCAGCGCTCGAGCGCCATGAAGGCGCTGTGGCCCTCGTTCATGTGCCAGGCGCTCGGCGCGTACTGCAGCGCGCGCAGCATCCGCACGCCGGCCACGCCCAGCACCAGTTCCTGGGCGATGCGGGTGCGCTGGTCGCCGCCGTAGAGGCGGCGTAGCAGCGCACGATCGTCGGGATGGTTGCTGGGCACGTCGACATCGAGCAGGTAGACCGGCACCCGTCCGGCGTCGACGCGCCACGCCTGCACCGCCACTTCGCGCCCGAACACCCCGACGTGCACCACCACCCGCTTGCCGGCGGCGTCGGTGACAGGATGGAGCGGGAGCTCGAGCGGCGAGCGACGCTCGTAGAACGCCTCTTGCCGGCCGTCCGCCGCGACGCGCTGGTGGAAGTAGCCCTCGGGGTACCAGAGCCCGACGCCGATCAGAGGCACGCCGAGATCCGAGGCGGCCTTGGTGTGATCGCCCGCCAGGACCCCGAGCCCTCCGGAGTACAGTGCCACCGCTTCGGACCAGCCGTACTCGGCACAGAAGTAGGCGTACGAGCGGGCGCCCGAAGCTGCCGCGAGGGCCGGCTCGCGCCAGGCATTGGGCCCGAGGTCGGCGTCGAAGCGCTCCATCACCGCCTGGTAAGCGCGCACGAAGTCCGCGTCGGCGGCGCAGAGCTCGAGGCGCTCTTGCGACACGTCGCGCAGGAACACCACCGGGTTGTGGCCGACGGCTTCCCAGAGATCGCGGTCGATGATGCGGAAGAGGTGGCGAGCATCGGGATCCCAGGTCCAGAAGAGGTTGGCGACGAGCTCATCCAAGCGCGCGAGTGGCTTGGGGAGCCGGGGCGTGACGGTCATCCGACCGAGGATATGCATGACGGTCCTCCTCGCTTCAGTCGACGATGCTACCACCAGGTACCCTGTCGACCATGACGCGCGCGTGCTCGCGCGGGTATCCGTCGGCCGATCGCCAACGCGCCCTGGTTGCGGCCTTGACGATCGCGCTGTGCGTGGTCGCCGGACCGGTTCGGGCGCAACGGCTCAGCGTGGCGCTCGACGGAGCGGTAGCCGCCGGCGCAGGACCTCGCGTGTCGTCTACCGCTACCCCAGCCGCCGCCGCTACCGTCACCGTCGGCCTCGAAGCGCTGCGCGTGGGCGACGCCGAGGTCGACGCCTGGGCGCGGCTCGGGCTGGCCGCCGCCGGAGCACGAGCCGCTGCGGGTCGCGGCCTTGCCCCAGCGGTCGGAGTCGGCACCGCCTGGCGCCGCGTCACCACCTTCGGCCCGCTCGGGAACGTGATACTCGAAGGCGGCGGCTCGTTCCGCCTGGCGCCCGAGCCCGCCCTACCGCTCGCACGTGCCTGGTTCGGCGCGCGCGGCACCCTCGGCGCGGTCGCGCTCTCGCTCGCGGCCGAGGCGGGCAACGTCGCTCCCGGAGCACTCGACCCGGGCCGGCCCCCGCCTCCCGATCCGCGCCGGCAGGCCTCACTGCGCGAGCTCGACGCGCTGCGTGCGCGCTTCGCACTGCCGAGTGCCGCGTGGGACGCCGGGGGGCGGCTCGGATTGACCTACCGCGTCGACCGCGACGTCAGCCTCAGCATCGATGCCTCGGCCCGCCGCCTCGACGGCGCGCCGTACCTCGCCGCGCAGGTGGCTCTGCGACGTGCGCGCATCGAGGTCGACCTCGACGGCTCGCTGGCGGTGCAGGCCGAGACCTTCCGTGGTGCCGCAGCCTTCGCCGTCGGGTTCGGCGCCTTCCACGCGCCGCGGCGTGGTCCGGCCTCGCTCGGCCGGGTCTGGCTCGGTGCTGGGCCCGGTGGGGTGCGCCCGGGCGTAGAGGCGCTGTGGGCGCAGCGGACCTCGGTCGGCGAGCTTCGCGTGCGAGCTGACTGGCGGCCGTGGCTCGGCCCCGAAGCCTGGCAGGCAGAGGCCAGCTTCGAGCACGCCACGTCGGTCGGCGCGCTGCGCTGGACGCTCGGCGCACGGGGAGCGGCCGGCACGGTCAGCCCGCCCTGGCGCCTGGGAGTCGCCCTGACGAGGCCGCTGGCTCAGCCCTGAGCGAGCCGCGGCGCGGCTCCGCTCGAGGGCCGCGGCGCGGCAGGCCCGCACGGCCGCCGGGTCAGCGCGCGGACCGAGTGTCTCACGGTGATAGTCGTTCGATCTCCAGCGTGTCGAGGTCGAGCCAGTAGACCCCGGGCTCGGAGACGGGCCGCACCACGCGCTCGATGTTGCCCTCCCGCACGCGGACGATCTCGACGAGGCCCGCCTCGACGCCGGCGAAGCCCTCGCGCCGCAAGACGCGGTCTACCACCACGAGCCCGCCGGGATCGCGCGACCACGCGATCGTCGCCGGAGCGATCGGCACCAGCACCGCATCGACGCGGTGGACGCGGAAGTTGCGAACGCTGACGCTGAACGTCGCCGGCTCGAAGCCGGGCCGTTCGATGCGCACCTCGCGCACCCCGGGTAGGGAGGTCACGGTGAGCGGCGTCTCACCCATCGCATCTCCGCCCAGGAACACCTGAGCTGGCGGCACGCTGGCCACACGGATGCTGCCGCCGGCCATCTCGGTGAGCACCACGTGCACGAAACGAGTGTCGTTCGAGCGCAGCTCCACCGACCGTACCTCGGGCAGGTAGCCGTCCTTGCGCACCTCGAGCTCGTACCGGCCGGGCTCGAGCGTGATCACGTCCAGGCGCCCGCTCACACCGACAGGCACACCGTCGACCCGCACCTCCGCCTCTCGCGGCTCGGTCGACACGAAGAGCGCAGCGTCGCCGCTCGGCAGCTCCGGGGCCGTCTCGATGAAGCTGTATACCAGCGCTGCGATCTCGGCCGCGACCCGCTCGACGGTGGCAACCGCCAGCGGCCGCGACACGACGTCGCTGTTGCGGCCCTGCACCACGTCGACGATCAGCACGTTCACCGCATACGGTTCGGCATCGGCGCCGGGCCGCGCGATGAGCTCTCCGGAGAGCGCGTAGCGCGAACCCTCGAGCTCGGCCACGAGCTGGGTGAAGTCGACCTCGAGGCTGCCTGCGATGCCGGCCGTGATCAGCGGCGCGCTCGCCACGCGGACGCCCCGCGCGAGCAGCTCGGCCCTGAGGAGTCCGTTGAAGCTCGCCGCGACCTCCGCCGGGACGCCGCTCCGCGCAGGAAAGCTGGGCACCGCCACCAGATCCGCTGCCGACGCCGCTCCCAAGAGCAGCGCGAGCAGGAGCGGCAGGCCCCAGACTCGGCCGCGACGTCGCGCAGCGCCGGAGGGTCCGGCCCACCACGCCACCCTCGTCGAAGCGAACGCCGCTTGGGCACCGAGTCGCATCTCCAGCCAGTATAGCCGTGCCCGTGTGGCCGCCGGGCTCGGCTTCGGGGCACGGTCTTCACGCCCGCTCGGCCCTGCGGATGGCGGTGGTAGGCTGCAGCTGCATGCGCATTCTGGTCGTCAGCGACGTGCACGCCAACGCACCCGCCTTCGAGGCGGTCTTGCACGACGCCCGCAGACGCGGCTTCGATGGGGCCCTGTTCCTGGGCGACTTGGTGGGCTACTACCCCTTCGCGAACGAGTGCACGGCCCTCTTGCATGAGCTGGCGCCGATGGCGGCACTACTCGGCAACCACGACGCCGTCATGCTGGCGTTGATCGACGGTGGCGACGGCAGTGACCAGCACGAGGAGTCGGTGGTGGTCGAGGTGATCGCGCGGCAACTCGCCGACATCGAGCCCAGCGCGATCGAGTGCCTCAGAGCGTTTAGCGACGAGGCCGAGGGCGACCGCTGGCAGGCCGCCCACGGTGCCTACCGCAGGCAGTTCGAGTACTTGAGCACGCTCGCCAATGCCCAGGCCAACCTCCCGTACCTGAGGGCCCCGGTCGGGCTGGTCGGCCACACGCACGTACCGAAGGTGTTCGCCTCGGTGAGCACCGAGGACGGTGAACTGTGGCGGACCGTGCCGTTCCGTCAGCCTCACGGGCACTACCGCGTGCCACCACGCGCCCGCGCCTTCCTGAACCCCGGCTCGGTGGGACAACCGCGCGACGGCATCCCCGCGGCGTCGTACGCGATCTACGACGACGCTCAGCAGAGCTTCTACGTGCACCGGGTCGAGTACGACATCGGCCGCGTGCAGCGCGCCGTGGCCGAGTGCGGCTACCCGTCGAGCCTCGGTGTCCGCCTGACGCTCGGCCGATGACCGACCGGCCGGCCGGTCAGGAGCAGGCGCTCGAGGCGCTGCGACGGCTTGCCGGTAGCGCCGCGCGCACGTTCCTGTTCGCCGGGCCCGGCGGCGTCGGGCGGCGGGCTGCGGCCCGCTGGTTTGCCGCCCTGCTCAACTGCGAAGGCGGCCTCGACGAACCGTGCGGTCGCTGCCCACGCTGCCAGAGCTGGCGCGACGCCGACGAGGGGCTCGTTTCCATCGAGGACTACCGGGAGCTCGCCGCGCCTGCCACGACCAGGGACGGCAAGCCGACCCGCCGCCGGGTGATCGGCATCGACCAGCTCGTGCCGCGCGAGGGCGGAGATCCGGACCCGCTCGGGCCCTGGCTTGCAGCACCGCCGCGAGCGCGCGTTCGCGTAGGCGTCATCGACGGCGCCGACGAGCTCGGTGAGGCAGCGGCCAACGCCTTCCTCAAGACGCTGGAGGAGCCGCCGGCACACGCACGCATCGTGTTGATCGGTTCGGGCCCAGATGCGCTGCTGCCGACGGTGGCGTCGCGCTGCACCGTGGTGCGGTTCAAGCCGGTGGCGCCCGATGCGGCGACGTCTCGGAGCGTGCAGGCGCACGCGACGCTGCGGCTGGGCTCCGCCGGCCGGCTCCTATTGCAGCGCCCGGACGACGACGCCGTGTGCTCTGCCGTCGATGTGCTCGTCGCCTCGCTCGGCGGCTCGCTCGGCGGGACCTTCGCCGCCGTCACCCACCTGCAGGAGCTGTGGCCGCCAGGCGACGAACTCGTGCCGGCATTGCTGCGCGAGCGAGCACGCTCCCACGGGTACCGCGGCTACCTCGCCTGCGACGCCGCGCTGAGCCAGGTCGAGGCGGCCAGCGCCGCCTACGCGCATAGGCGCCTCGCGCTCAAGCGCTTCGCGCTGGCGCTGCGGCGGGCCTGGAGGCAGCCGCCCGGCGAGCCGCTACCGTGAGGCGCTCACCGCAGTCCGGAGCTCAGCTTCCGCCGCCGCCGTGCTGCCGGCGCACCTCGTCGGCCGGGAACTCGAAGTAACCGCCCTCCTCGGTCCGCAGGTCGACGGTGCGGGCCAAGGGGTTGAGCTTCACGACGCGACCGCACACGCCGCTCTGGTCGTGGCAGGCCTTGACGCCCTTCTTCGGCATCCCCTTCAGCAGCTCGCGGTACATGTCGTGCTCGTACTGCAAGCAGCACATCAAGCGACCGCAGGGGCCGGTGATCTTCTCGGGGTTGAGCGGCAGCTGCTGGTCGCGCGCCATGCGGATCGACACCGCGCTGAACGACTGCAGCCAGGTCGAGCTGCACGAGCCCGTGCCGCACGCGCCGAGCGTGCCGAGCATGCGGGCCTGATCGCGCGGTCCGACGTTGACGAACTCCAGGCGGGCTTCGGTGTAGCGCATCAACTCCTGCGCCATGACTCGCAGCGGCGCCTGGCCCTCGGCCGTGTACGACACCACCAGCGCGCTCTCGTCGAGCGTGAACTCGCTCGCGACGACCTTCACGTCGGCCCCGGCCTGACGGGTGCGGGCGCGGAGCAGCCAGGTGAGCTCCTCGCCCTTGGTCCGCAACCGCTCGTGCGTCTGCAGGTCGTCAGGCTCGGCATCGCGCACGTAGTGGCCACTGGTGCGGCTCTCGTCGCGGACGTCGGTGCGAACCAGGGCGACCTCGAGTCCGCGGCGGGTGGCCACCACGCCGCGGGTGCCGACGACGGGCGGCTGCGGCGGCGCCTCGACGTAGTGGAGCTTCGGGCCGTTGTCGAACGTCACGCCGATGGCGTTGGGCACGTGAGGTCCTCCGGAGATACGGTCGCCCACGTCGACCTGGCGGCCGCCACGGGACGGAAGGTGCGTCGGTGCAACGGGCAGGGGCCGTGGAGCGCGAGCGCGGACAGATGCGCGGGAACGCCGTAGCCCTTGTGCTGCTCGAAGCCGTACTCGGGCCAATGTACCGCCGCTCTGCGCATGGCAGCGTCGCGGTGCGTCTTGGCCAACAGGCTCGCGGCAGCCACCTGGCAGGAGGTCGCGTCGGCCCGCGGCGGGTGGCGCAAGCCGGTCGGGCCGCACCACGCCGCCCACGCGTCGGTGGGGAGTCGGAGGTAGTCGGTCACGGTCGCGTCGAGTCTCGCCTCGACGTGGCGCACCAGCTCTGAGACGCTCTCCGGGAGGCCGGCCAGGGCCCGCAGGGCGCGCTCGGCGGCGGCGAGCGTCGCCGTGAGCACGCCGATCCGGTCGACCTCCGACGCGCTCGACTCAGAGACGGCGTAGACCAGCGCCCGCTCGCGGACGACGGCCGCTAGCAGTTCGCGCTGGGACTCCCCCACGGTCTTGGAGTCCACGAACGGGTGCACCGTCACCGGCAGGACCACGACCGCCACCACGACTGGGCCGGCCAGCGCGCCCCGCCCGGCCTCATCGATGCCCGCGACGACGCGATAGCCCTCATCCCACAGTTCCGCCTCGAGGGTCCAGCCCGGCGCAGCGCTGGGGTGCTCTGGCACCCGCCTCAGGCGCCGGCGATCACGAC
>SKMG01000144.1 GCA_007121175.1 Trueperaceae bacterium
GACTCCCAGGGTGCTCCGTGAGCCGCGGCGGGCCGAGGAGGGCGACCCGAGGTGATCCTGCTCGAGGACGTGGTGAAGCGCTACGACATGGGACCGGTGAGCGTACGGGCGCTCGACGGGGTCGGCCTGCAGGTGGACGACGGCGAGTTCGTGGTCATCCTGGGTCCCTCGGGAAGTGGCAAGTCTACCCTGCTCAACATGATCAGCGCGCTCGACACACCCACCAGCGGGCGGGTGGTCGTGGGCCGCAGCGACCTGACGCGCTCGAGCGCCCGCGAGCGCTTCGCGTTCCGGCGAGAGACGATCGGCTTCGTGTTCCAGACGTTCAACCTGTTTCCGACGCTGACCGCACTCGAGAACGTGCAGTTCGCGCTCGACGTGAGCGGGAGGCGGGCCGACACCCGCGCCGGCGCGGCCGAGGTGCTGGAGCGCGTCGGGCTGGGCGAGCGCGGGTGGCACTTCCCGCATGAACTCTCTGGAGGCGAGCAGCAGCGCGTGGCGGTCGCCCGCGCGCTGGTGACGGGCAACCCGCTGCTGTTGGCCGACGAGCCGACGGGCGAGCTCGACTTCGCCACCGGCGTGCAGGTCCTGAGGCTGCTCACCGCCCACGCGGAGGAGGGTCGCACGGTGCTGGTGGTGACCCACAACCGCGAGATCTCACGAATCGCGGACCGCGTCGTAGAGCTGAGCAGCGGTCGCATCGCCGCCGACGGCCCGCCGCCAGGCGGCAGAGCCGAGATCGACGAGTTGCACTGGTAGGTGGTGACGATGCGGCTTCGGTTCTGGCTCCGTTGGGCGGCGCGGGATCTGCGCCAGCGCTGGCTGCAGGTCCTCGCGATCGCTCTGATCATCGCGCTCGGGACCGGAGTGTACTCCGGCCTCGGCGGCCAGGAGGCCTTTCGGGTCGCCTCCCTCGACCGCAGCTACGCGCTGGTGAGCATGTATGACCTGCGCCTCACGCTCACGCCCGGCAGCTATCTGCCGCAGGAGCAGGCGGAGCAGGCGTTCGCCGACGTCGAGGGCGTGCGAACGGTCGAGCCGCGATTGGTGCTCGATACGCAACTCGAGGTGGTCGGCCGCGAGGACGAGGTCCAGGTCGCGGCGCGCATCCTGGGCGTCGACACACGGGGGGACGGCCCGCGGCTCAACCGGGCCTACCTCGAGGCGGGCCGCGACCTGGGCCGCTACGACGAGCGTCACGCCCTGGTGGAGGCCAAGTTCGCGCGCCACCACGACGTGGAGCCCGGTGACCGGCTGCGGTTCGCCGGCGACCTGGAGGTGCGAGTGGTCGGCTCCGGTCAGCTGCCCGAGTACTTCATGGTGATGCCGCCGGGGGCGATCTTCACCGTGCTGGCCGGCGAAGCGGCCTTCGCCGTCGTGCACCTGCCGCTGGCGACTGCGCAGGCTTACGATGGCCGGCCGGCCCAGGTCAACGAAATGCTCTTCGAGTTCGCTCCCGACGCAGACGCCGACGCGGTCGCGGCCGCCATCGAGGAGGTCGCCGTCGCCACCTTCCCGGGCGTCGGCGCCAGTGTCAGCCGGCGTGCTGATGATCCCGTGCACAACCTGCTCTACACCGACGCGGTCGAGGACCAGGCGATGTTCGACTTCTTCGCCTGGGTCCTCCTTGCTGGCGCGACGCTGGCGGCCTTCAACCTCGCCGGCCGCGTCGTCGAGTCGCAGAGGCGACAGCTCGGCATCGGTATGGCGCTGGGCGTCCCCCGCGCCCAGCTCGCGGTGCGGCCGCTGCTGATAGGCGTGCAGATCGCGCTGCTCGGCACGCTCTTGGGGCTCGCGGCGGGCCTGGCGTTCTCGTGGCTCATGGGTGGGTTGTTCACCGACGTGATGCCGTTGCCGGAGTGGGTCGGGACGATGGTGCACGGGCCGAGTTTCCTGACCGCGGCAGCGCTCGGCGTGCTGCTGCCGCTGGTGGCCACCCTGATCCCGGTGTGGCGCGCGGTGCGCGCGCCGCCCCTCGACGCGCTCCACGGGCACCTGATCGCCCGCAGCAGCGGGCTCAACCGCTGGCTGCGCCGGCTGCGGCTCCCGGGGAGCATGATCGCGCAGATGCCGTGGAAGAACGCCCTGGGCTCGGTGCGGCGCAGCGGCCTCACCGTCCTCGGCATCGCCACGGCCGCGGTGCTGCTGAGCTTGTTCTTCGGTATCCGCGACACGTTCGTCGGCACCGTCGACGGAGTCTCGCGCGCGTTCCTGCACGGCGCGCCCGATCGCCTGACGGTGGTGCTGCGCGGCTTCCGCCCGCCCGCGCACCCGGAGATCGAGCAGCTCCGCGGGCTCCAGGCGCAAGACGGCCGCCCGCTCGTTGCCGTGCTCGAACCGGAGCTCGTGCTGCCGGCGACGCTGCGCGCCGAGGAGGCGGGGGAGGCGCTCTCGGTCTCACTCGCGTTCGTCGATCGTGAGAGCCGCATCTGGACGCCCACGCTGCTCGAGGGCGAGCTGCGTGGACCGGCGGAGGGGGTCGCGGACGCACCTCCAGGCCTCGTCATCTCGCGCAAGCTGGCCGACGACCTCGGCCTCGCGGTGGGCGCGGAGGCGCTGCTGCAGCATCCGCGGCGCACCTTCCTGTTGATGGTCGGGAGCGTCGATACGCCGGTGACGATCATGGGCATCCACGACAACCCCGTGCGGGCCCTGGCGTACCTCGATCGGGGCCATGTGGGCATCACCGGCCTCGGCAACAGCGCCAACGTGCTCACGATGGTGCCCGCCGAGGGGGTCAAGCCCGAGGCGCTGCGCCGCATCTTGTTCGGGCAACCGGGAGTCGCGTCGGTGCAGTCGGTGGCCGAGACGATCGCGGCACTGGACGAGGCGCTGGAGCTCGTCACGAGGATGATCGCGATCATCCAGGGCGTGGTCGTGCTGCTGGCGTTCCTGATCGCCTTCAACGCGACCACCATCAACCTCGACGACCGGGCACGCGAGATCGCCACGATGTTCGCCTTCGGCCTGCGCCCGCGCACCGTCGTGCGGTTGCAGGCGGTCGAGAACCTGCTGCTCGGTCTCGCCGGCGCTGCCGTCGGCTTGGCCGTCGGCATTCCGCTACTCCATCGCTTCATGGCCGTGCGGATGGAGGACATGCTCGAGGAGCTCGGCCTGGTGGTGACGTTGGCGCCGGGTACGGTGGCGGTCATCGTCGCCCTCACCGCTGGCGTGGTGGCATTGACGCCGCTGGTGCACGTCCGCCGGCTGCGGCGGCTGGACGTGCCGAGCACGCTGCGCGTGATGGAGTGATCCCCGGCTCGGCACCCTCGTCGTCATCGACTGCAGATTGCCAGGACGTCCGTCATGGCAGAGATCATCAGGCGCCATACACCTATCTGCTCGAGGAGTTCCTGCCCAGACTCCAAGCGGCCGGAGTCGATGCCGAGACGATCCATAGGCTCACGCACACCAATCCCTATCGGGCGTTCGCTCGTTGAGGGCTGCGTCCGCCGCTGCTCTGCAGCATCAGCGGTGGACGCCGGCCACCAACGGTCCGGCGGCGTCCGGAGCTTCGCGGAGCGCGTGCTAGCCTCTCTCCCGTGATCGAGGTCGACGGTCTGCGCAAGGTCTACCGCGTGCACGAGAAGCAGGCGGGGTTGCGCGGCTCGATCCGCGCCTTCTTGGACCGGCGCTTCTTCGATGTCCTCGCGGTCGACGGCGTCTCGTTCCGGGTGGGTGCTGGCGAGGTCGTCGGCTTCCTGGGTCCGAACGGGGCGGGCAAGACCACCACGCTCAAGGTGCTCTCGGGCCTGCTGCACCCGACCGCGGGCGCGGTCCGCGTGGCCGGCCACGAGCCGCGCCGGCGCGAAGGTGCGTTCCTTCGTCGCATCACGCTGGTGATGGGGCAGAAGCAGCAGCTCTCGTGGGATCTCGCGGCGGTGGACTCGCTCCTGGTCAATCAGGCGGTGTTCGAGATCCCCGACGCCGTGTACCGCGAGCGGCTCGGCGAGCTGAGCGAGATGCTGTCGCTCCAGGGCCTGTTGAACAAGCAGGTGCGTAAGCTCAGCTTGGGCGAGCGCATGAAGTGCGAACTGGCCGCCGCGTTGCTGCACCGGCCCGAAGTGCTGTTCCTCGATGAGCCCACCATCGGCCTCGACGTGACCATGCAGCAGCAGGTGCGGCGCTTCGTGGCCGACTACAATGCCCGTCACGGCGCCACGGTGGTGCTCACCTCGCACAACATGGCCGACGTGACCGCGCTCGCGCGCCGCGTGCTGGTCATCGATCACGGACGGCTGGTGTTCGACGGCGATCTGCGGGCGCTGGTGGAGCAGCGTGCGCCGGAGCGGCGGCTGCGGCTGACGCTCTCCGAGCGCGTCGACCCGGGCGAGCTCGCCACGCTGGGGCGGGTCCACCGCAGCGACGGGCTCGAGGTCGAGCTCGGGGTCGCGCGCCGCGACGTCGCGCGCGTCGTGTCGGCGGCATTGGCGCGCCTGCCGGTGGTCGACGTGGCGATCGAGGACGTTCCGGTCGACGAGATCGTGGCCGACCTCTTCGCGCGCGGCCGTGAACGGCCGCAACGGCCGCAGCCCGAGGAGACGGCGGTCGAGTGAGCGCCCTCGCGTGGCGCTGGCGCAAGGGCCGGGCGCTCTTCACGCGCGCGTTCGCCACCATGGCGGAGTATCGCGCCGAGATCGTCATCTGGATGATCTCGGGCTCGTTGCCGCTGGTGATGATGGCCATGTGGATCGGCCTGGCCGCCGACGGTCCGGTGGGCGGTTA
>SKMG01000051.1 GCA_007121175.1 Trueperaceae bacterium
CTCGCAGCGGGCGGCGTCCTGAGATCAGCCGACATCGTCGGCCTCCGCGACGTCGTGATGCAAGTAGCACGCGACCGGCTGGCCGCTGCCGTCGTCGACCATCGCGGGCACCGCGGTGTCGCAGGTCCCCGGCATGAAGTCGGGGCAGCGCGGGTGGAACGGGCAGCCGGGCGGACGGTGGAGCGGGTGCGGGATGCCGCCGGCGATGGTGGGCAGCTGCACGCGCGCCTCGGAGTGCACGCTGGGCACGCTGTGCAGCAGCGCGCGGGTGTACGGATGGCGCGGCGCATGGAAGATCGCGCGTACCGGGCCCTGCTCCATCACCCTCCCTAAGTACATGACCACCACGTGGTCGGCGAGCTGCGCGATGACACCTAAGTCGTGCGTGATGAACACGATGGCCGAGCCGTGCTCCTGCTGCAAGACCCGCAGCAGCTGCAGCACCTGCGCCTGCGTGGTCACGTCGATCGCGGTGGTGGGTTCGTCCGCGACCAGGATCGAGGGGCTGCACGAGAGCGCCATGGCGATGATCGCGCGCTGCCGCAGGCCTCCTGAGAGCTGCCAGGAGTAGGCCTGGAAGCGCTGCTCCGGGCTCGGCATGCCGACCTCGCGAAGCTTCTCTACTGCACGCCTGCGCGCTGCGGCCGTCGGCATCGGGTCGTGCAGCTGAATCGCCTCCACGATCTGGTCGCCGATGGTGTGCAGCGGGCTGAACGACGCCATCGGCTCTTGCGGGATCAGCGCGATGTCGCCGCCGCGGATCATCCGAATGCGCCGGCCGAGCGGCGGTAGCTTGGCGAGGTCGAGCTCGAGTCCCGGATGCGTGCCGTCCCGGCTGGGGCGCCGGTACACGATCTCGCCGGCCACGATCCTGCCAGGCCGCTGGATCAGGCGCAGCACCGACTTCATCGCCACGCTCTTGCCGCAGCCGCTCTCGCCGACGATGCCGACGACCTCGCCGGCGTGGACGTCGAAGCTGACCCCGTCGACCGCGCGCACCGTGCCCTCGTCCATGACGAAGTGGGTCTTCAGGCCGCGCACCGACAGGATAGGCTCGCCGAAGTCCGCCCTCGGGCGGACCGCGAACGGCTGGGGCTCAGGAGCTGTATGGGTCTGCTGCATCGCGAAGGCCGTCTCCGAGGATGTTGAGTCCGAGCACCGTGATGATCACGAACAGCCCTGGGATCAGCAGCCACGGCGCGTTGACCACCGACTGGAGGTTCTGCGCCTCCTGGAGCAACACGCCCCACGAGATCGCGGGCGGGCGCAGTCCGAGTCCGAGGAAGCTGAGGAAGGTCTCGTTGAGGATCATCAGCGGGATCGCCAGCGTCACCGCGGCGATGATGTGGGAGGTGAACGAGGGCACCATGTGCGAGAAGATCACCCGTGCCTGGCTGGCGCCCACCAGCCGCGCGGCGACCACGAAGTCCTCCTCGCGCAGCGACAGGAAGCGGCCGCGGACCTCGCGCGCCAGGCGCGTCCAGCCGAGCAGCGCGAGGATGACGGTGATGGCGAAGTAGACCCAGGTGACCGGCCAGGTGCGTGGTAGCGCCGCTGAGAGCGCCAGCCAGATCGGTATCGGCGGCAGCGCCTGCAGCAGCTCGATGAGGCGCTGGATCACGTTGTCCACCAGCCCGCCGTAGTAGCCCGAGATGCCGCCCAGCAAGATCCCCAGCACCGTGCTGATCGCGACCGCCACCAAACCGATCGAGAGCGAGATCCGCGTGCCGTACATCAGCCTCGACCATTGGTCACGCCCGAGCCGGTCGGTGCCGAGCAGGTGGGGGATCGTACCCGGCGAAGCGTCGGCGAAGCCGATCAGGTGGACGTCGGTCTGGAACAGCCCGAGGAGCCGATAGTCGTAGCCCCGCACGAAGAACCGCAACGGATAGCGCAGCTCCGGGTCGTCGGCCCACTCCATGCGCAGCGTGCGCGGATCGCGCTGGCCCTGGACTCCATAGACGAACGGCCAGGTCAGACGCCCCTCGTGCGTCAGCTGCAGGGTCTGGGGCGGGATGTAGGCCCGCCGCGCGCTGGTCGCGAAGGGGTCCTGGGTGGCGAAGAACTCCGGCATGGCCGCGATCAGGCAGATGAACCCGACGATCCAGAGGAAGGCGACCGCTAACTTGTGCTTGCGGAACCGCCACCACGTCATCTTCCAGGCCGGGGCGACGTAGACGGCGCTGCCCGCGTCGCCCTCAGCTCGAGGCGCGCCCTTGGCAGGAGGCGTGACGATCATCAGCTACCTTCCATTCGGATGCGCGGGTCGAGCACGGCGAGCAGGATGTCGGAGAGCAGCGTGCCGATCACGGTGAGGATGCAGAAGATCAGGATGATGGTGCCGGCGAGGTACATGTCCTGGCCGATCAGCGCCCGCAGCAGCAGCGGTCCGATGGTCGGCAGGCTCATCACCACCGACACCACCAGGCCGCCCGAGAGCAGCTGCGGCACGTACCAGCCGAGGGTACTCACCACCGGCGCGATCGCCACCCGCGTGGGGTACTTCAGCACGAGCTTCCACTCCGGTAGGCCCTTGGCACGGGCCATCTCGGAGTACGGCTTGCTGAGCTCGTCGAGCAGGTTGGCGCGCACCACGCGCGCGATCTGGGCCGTGCCGGCCACCCCGAGCACGATCATGGGCAGCCACAGGTGCTGCAGCAGGTTGACGAACCGCCCCCAACTCCACGGGGCCTGGGCGTACTCGGGTGAGAAGAGGCCGGTCACGGTCATGCCGAATCGGTCGAACGCGATCCACATCAGCACCAGCGCCAGCAGGAAGTTGGGCGTGGCCAGGCCGATGTAGTTGAGCACCGTGAAGACGTAGTCGAGCAGCGAGTACTGGCGGGTGGCGGAGATGATCCCGATCGGGATCGCCACCGCCCAGGTGAAGATCAGCGAGGCGGTGGTGAGCGCCAGCGTGAGCAGCAGGCGCTCACCGATGAGGTCGATGTTCGCCCTGCGCCACTCGAGCGACACGCCCAGGTCGCCTTGTAGCAGATTCCCCACCCACACGAGATACTGCACGTAGATCGGCTGGTCCAGCCCGTACTGGCGCCGCAGCGCGTCGATCTGCGCCTGATCGATGGTGGTCCCCCCCTGGGCGAGCTCGGCGATGTAGCTCGTCAGGAAGTCGCCGGGTGGGGCCTGGATCAACACGAACGAGATGATCGAGAAGATAAGCAGCAAGAACGGGATGATCAGCAGGCGCTTGAGTATGAACCAGTGCATCTAGGCTCCTGGCGGAAGCTGCGTGCCCGTCGGCCGCCTCGCCGGCGGGCACGCGTGCCGCAGCGCACTGCGGCTTCGGGGTCTTCAGGCGGGGGGCGCCCGGTGAACGCGCCTCGAGCGTGTCGCACCGGACGCCCTGCTGGATCAGCTACGACGACCGCTCTAGGGCCGGTCGAACCACCACTGCTCGGGCTGCGCGTTGCCCGGCGTGCGCAGCGGCCAGTCGTTCGCCACGACGTCGGGGACGTTACGCAGGTGCTCGTTGACCACCACCACACCCTGGACCATGGGGGTGAGGCCGACGGTGCCGATCGAGAACAGCTCGTGCGAGGTGAGCTCGAAGAGCTCCTGCGCCAACTCGATCTGCTCCTCGACGCCGACGGTCTTCGCCTCCTCGATGATCTCGACGATCCGGGCGATGCTCTCGGTGGGCTCGCGGCCGCGCTCGCCATCGGAGCGGTACCAGGTCCGGCTCTCCACCGCGAAGATGGTGGCCGGCTGGCTGCGCGGGTCGACCTTGGGGTTCCCGGTGAACGGGAACGCGGTGGTGTCCTCGTTCCAGATCTCGATCATCAGCTCGTTGCTGTCGCGCATGGTGAAGTGCGCCGTGCGCTCACGAACCTGCACGTCGGTGGCGACGCCGAGACGCTCCCAATCGGCGGCCACGAGCTGCGCCACGTCCGGCCAGGGGCCGAACGCCGGGACCACGGAGATCTCGAGGCGCAGCGGGCGTCCGCTGGGCAGCGTGCGGCGGCCGCCGGCGCCGCGCTCGAGGCCGAGGTCGTCGAGCAGCGCGTTGGCGGTCTCTGGATCGAACTCGGTGTAGGCGAACGCGGCCTCGTCGCCCGGGTAGTACGGGTGCCAGGGGGCCGGCACCGGCTGGCGGATCTCGCCCAGGCCGAGGAAGGCCGACTCGCGGATCTCCTCGCGGTCGATGCCGATCGACAGCGCGACGCGGAAGTCGCGGGTGGCGAGCAGCTCGCCGAGCTCCTCGTCGAGCAGGTACTCCTGGTTGATCCAGATCGCCGCGTCGCTGCCGCCGAAGGTCGGCCAGGTGACGACCCGGTAGCCCGAGCGCTCGGCGTTCTCGATCAGCACCGGGTAGTTGGGCATCTGGATGTGGCGCGCTTGCATGTCGAACTCGCCCGCGACGGCCGCGAAGTTCAGCGCCTCGACGTCGGCGAAGAAGCGGAACTGCACCTCGTCGATGTAGGGCAGCTGGTTGCCTTCCGGGTCGACGCCGATGAAGTACGGGTTGCGCCGCAGCGTGAAGATCGCGTCCGAGGCGGTCGAGTTGTGTGGGACCCAAGCGGCCATGGTGGGCCGGTCGGGGTTGTCCGCCGACACCGCGCGGGCCATGAACAGCTGCGTCCAGTCCGTCAGTCCGGCGGCGCGCAGCTCGCTCTGCAGCTCCGCTTCGGACACGTGATCGGGGTGGAACTGCTGGAGGTAGTGCCCGGGGAGGAACGCCGCGAGCGTGCGGTCGCCCTCGTCGCGGAAGGTCATCTCGGTCAGGAAGAGGGTGTTGGGGAAGTCGAAGCGGTAGCGCACCGTGTAGTCGTCGACTCGCTCGACCGTGACCGGCGAGCCGTCACGGTTCTGGACCCAGGACGGCACCGAGGGCGTGAGATCCTCGTTCAGGATGACGCTCTCGTACCAGAACATCAGCGCGTCGGCGTCGAACGGCTCCCCGTCGGACCACTTCGCGCCGGGCCGCAGATGCAGCGTCCATTCGTGGAAGTCCTCCGAAGGCTCCCAGGACGAGACGAGGCGCGGGATGATCTCGCCGCCGTCGGTGCTGAAGCGCACCAGGCTGTCGTAGATCACCCGGTAGTAGTTGTTGGCGTCGGCGGGACCGGTGAAGGCGCGCCGCCACACGCCGCCGTAGCGGCCGATCTCTTCTTCGACCTCGATGACGAGCGGTTCGTCGGGGAGGCGCTCCTCGACCGGCGGCAGTTCGCCGGCCGCAACGAGATCGGCGAGCATCGGGGCCTCGTTGTAGGGCTGGGCGAGCGCCAGGCCCCACACGAGCGCCAGGGCGAGCGCTGCGAGTGCTGCGCTGCGCCATCGGCGCGGCTTGTCTGACCTCGAAACCTGTACCATGCGGGCTCCTTTCGGGAGTGAGGCGGCGACCGCGCGGGCGCCGGGGCGGTGCCGGCGCTAGCCGCCGGGCCCCCTGCGCTCCCCATCACATCTACCGACTCGATCGCTCCGACACGGGCCGGCCGGCTCACCGGTCCGGCTGCGTTACCGATAACGATATCCCGTTGCTGCGGAAGTTAGCACGCTCCCGAGGCGGGGGTCAAGGTCGCCGGCGCCGGCTGCGCGGCATCGAGAGCGCCGCCGGCCCATCCGAGCGGAGCCGCTACGGGCGCCCTTCAGGCCGCCACCGTACGCACCTCGACCCCCTCGACGAGCAGTTCCACGAGCAGCAGCAGGTTGCGCGTCAGGTGGTAGGGGTCCTTGACCGGCAGCCCCACGACCTTGTCGAGCGGTCGGCCCTGCCGGTCGCGGATCTGGATCCACTCGCCCACCTGCGGGTCGGGATGCGGAAAGGTCGCGAACGCGTAGTCGTGCACGACGTGGTGCAGCTCGCGCAGGGCTGCCGATCCGGTGACCGCTTCGCCCAGCGCGCAGGCGTAGATCGCCTCCGAGTGGGGCCACCAGATCTTCGTGTCCCAGGTGTCTCTGATGAGCCGTTCGAAGGGACCGTCGGCCGGCCCTGACGGCTCTGGCCCGCCCGGCACGACGTAGCGGAACAGCCCGCCGTGCTCCGGATCCCAGCCGGCGCGGAAGGAGCGCTCGATCACCTCGGCCGCGGTCGCGACCGCATCGGTTCGTCCGTGCCGCACGGCCTGCTCCATGACGAACCACATCGACTCGATGGCGTGCCCGGGCGTCACGTGCCGCGTGAGCAGCGTCTCTCCCCTGCCCTCGCAGACGACCTCCTGGACCAGGCCGTCGGGGCGCACGAAGCGTGTGAGGATGGCGTCCATGTCGGCCAGCCCATCGCTGGCGAGCTCGCCCGAGCGCGGATGACCGACCGCCAGCAGTGCCCGCTCGAGCTCCTGAGAGACGTTGAGCATGATCATCGGCCACGCGTGCGCGCGGCAGCCCAGCGGCAGCGGATAGGGCTCGCTGCGCACCCTGCCCTGGGCCAGCCGGGCGCGAAGGCCGTCGTACGAGGCCAGGGCGTGCTCGAGGTAGCTCCTGTCCCCCGTCGCCCGCGACACGCCGGTGAGCGCCAGGATCACGAAGCCGTCGGCGAAGAAGCTGAGGTCGTGACCCTTGCCGGGCATGAACTCCTTCTTGGTACCGTCGGCCTCGAGCAGGTACGCGACCGAGCCGTCGGGCAGGAAGGCATGGCGGAGCAGGAAGTCGGCGGTCGCGCGGGCGTGCGCGAGCAGCACGCTACCGGGCAGCGACAGCGCGCCACGCTCCGCCATGCGGGCGGCGTGCGCCATCGTCCACGCCCAGCGCGCCTGCGACCACACGAACTTGTCGTCGCTGACGCGCCGTCCGGTAACGTTGTCGAGGCAGGTGAAGACGCCGCCGCGCGTCTCGTCGGCACGCTGCAACCAGAAGGGGAGCACGGCATGCTCGAGGTGATCACGGTAGAAGGCGCCCAAGGCACTTCGTTCGAGGGGGGGCACGGCATCCTCCAGGGAGCGCGAGCCGAGACCCGCTTTGGAGCCAGGGCGCGCGCAGAGGCGGCCGCAGAGGCGGCCGCGGCATGATCTTCACCTTACGCTGGTTCGGTCCGGAGGACCCGGTGTCTCTCCCGGCGCTGCGCCAGGTCCCCGGCCTCGACGGTGTGGTGAGTGCGCTGCCCGACCTCCCGGCCGGGGCCGTGTGGACGCCGGGCGCGATCGAGGCCCGGCGGGCTGAGCTCGCCGAGCACGGCTTCGCCTGGACGGTCGCCGAGAGCCTGCCGGTGAGCGAGGCCATCAAGCTCGGCGGTGAGCAGCGCGACGAGCACGTCGCCGCCTGGTGCGCGTCGCTCCGAAACCTCTCCGACGCGGGCATCCGGACGGTGTGCTACAACTTCATGCCGGTCTTCGACTGGATCCGCACGGACTTCGCGAAGCAGCTTCCCGACGGCTCGAACGCGATGGCATACGCCCACGCCGAGCTCGCTCGCTTCGACTTCTCCCGAGGCATGGAGCGGCTGGCCGCCTGGGCGCAGGGCTACAGCGGTGAGGAGGTCGCGGAGCTGTTCGAGCGGGCCCGCGAGCTCGGCGAGGAGCGTCTGTTCGCGCACCTCATAGGCTTCCTGGAGGAGGTCGTGCCCGTCGCGGAGGCGTCGGGAGTGCGCCTGGCGCTGCATCCGGACGACCCGCCCTGGCCGATCTTCGGCCTCCCCCGCATCGTCCACGATCGTGCCGGGATCGAGCGGATACTCGAAGCGGTCGACAGCCCGGCGAACGGCCTGACCTTCTGCACCGGCGCCCTGGGCGCCGAGGTCGGCAACGACCTCGCGGCGATGGCGTCGGCGTTCGCCCCGCGCGTCGCTTTCGTACACGCCCGCAACGTCCGCCGTACCGGAGAGCGCGACTTCCATGAGGTCGCCCATCACCCTTCTGCCGGCGATGTCGATCTGCTCGCTGTGCTCGAGCGCCTCGTGGCGGCCGGCGTCGACGTGCCGCTACGTCCTGACCACGGGAGGATGCTGTGGGGTGAGCGGGCGATCCCGGGCTACGGCCTCTTCGATCGCTGCATCGGCCTGGCCTACCTGCAGGGCATCGTGGCGGCGTTGGAGCGCCGCGAGGGGCGGCCGCGCCCAGCGGCGTCCGAGCCCGCGCGGCACTGAGTCCGCCGGCCAGCGGGGCCGCTACCGCAGGTACTTGCCAGCTGGCCCCGACTGAGGGTACATTCGGCGAAAGAGTTCGTTATCGTTACCAGGTGCCTCCTCGGCACCGCAGGAGGCCGAGTGACCGTGTTCGACCCGCGCGACCGGGTGACGCTCGCCGATGTCGCGGCGCATGCGGGCGTGTCAGTGATGACGGTGTCGCGCGTGGTGAACGACCGCCCCGGCGTCGGTGAAGGCACCCGCGTGCGGGTGCAGGGCGCGATCGCCGCGCTCGGCTACCGTCCGAACATCGTCGCCCGCGGCCTCAAGGCGAGGCGCTCGCGCACCATCGGACTGATCGTCCCCGACGTCACCAACCCGTACTTCCCGGAGATCGTGCGCGGCGCCGAGGACGTGGCCATCGCCCACGGCTTCACCCTGCTGCTGACCAACGTCATCGAGGACGTCGAGCGCGAGGTGGCGGCGCTCGAGGCGTTCGAGGACCGTCGCGTCGACGGCGTGATCGCCTGCAGCCCGCGGCTCGTTTCAGAGCGGCTCGAGGAACTGCTCGAGCGTCACCACGCTGCGGTCATCGTGAACCGCCGCTCGAGGCCCGACATCGCCGGCTCGGTGCGCATCGATCACGAGCAGGGGATGCGGCAGCTGATCCGCCACCTCGTGGCGACCGGCTGCCGGCGCCTGGGCGTGCTGGCCGGCCCGGTGCACTCCTTTGCTGCCCGCGAGCGGATGCTCGGCATCGACCGCGAGACCCGCGAGCACGGCCTCGACCTGCCCGATGAACGCATCATCGTCAGCGCGCCGACGGTCGACGGCGGCGAGATCGCCGCACGCGCGCTCATTCGGCGCGACCCCGAGGTCGACGCGCTGGTGTGCTTCAACGATCTCGTGGCCGCGGGCGCGCTCTCGGCCCTCGCGGAACTCGGCATCGCCGTTCCGGACGAGGTCGCCGTCGTCGGCTACGACGACATCCCCTTCGCGCGCATGTTCACGCCGCCGCTGACCACCATCCGGGCGGCCACCTACGACCTGGGCCGCCACGCGATGACCATGCTCCTCGAGCGGATGGCCGGCCGCGGCCGCGGTGTCGACATCGTGCTCCAGCCCGAACTCGTGGTGCGCGCCTCGACGCGTCACCGCCTCGCCGCGCCGAGCGGCGGCGTGATCTCGTTGTGATGCCCGCAGACGGCCCGACTGCACCCGCGAAAGGACGCGCATGGATCATCCACCACCAGACCTCCCGGATTCGACCAGAACCGCAGCGAGCCGACTCGTTCCTGGCAGCGCGAGAGAGCATGGCGACCTGAGCCTCTGGGCCGAGCACGCCGCGAACGGCAGTCGGCTGCTGGCCGTAGCGAGCGAGCGGGCCGAGGCCTTGGCTCCCTTTACGGGCGAGCCGAGCCGCCACGGGGCCACCCTCGTGTTGCGCTGCCCGATGGGCGCGGCCAACCTCGCTGCGCTCAGGCATGTGCTTCCGAACCTGACCCCGGTGCCGCTCGGCACGCGCGCCTCTGCCGGCTTCGGCGACCGACTCGGACTCGCCACGCCCGGACACGTCGACGCCATGCGCGCCAGCCGCGCCGAGGGCCGTATCTTCGCTGTCTTCGCGCAGCAATCGATGCGCGAGAACGCACGCACTGGCCGTACGCCGCAGGAGGTGCTCGACGACGCCACCGCCGGCGCCTTCGCAGCCGGCTGGCGTCACCCGCTGGGCGCGGACGCCGACCACCTGAAGACCGAGGCCGACATCGACCTGTGTGTCGAAGCCGGCTACAGCATGTTCACCATCGACCCGGGCGACCACGTCGTCGATGAGGCCGACACGCTCCGAGGCGGGGCCCTCCAGGACGCCTTCGAGCGGCGGCCGCCATGGCCGGCGCTCGACAGCAGCCCGGACGACCTGGTCGCCCGACTCGGCGATCACGAGCTCGAGATAGCAGAGCGCCCCCTGCGCTTCACCGAGGAGGAGCTCGCGCGCGCCGCGGTGAAGTACGGTGCGGCGGTCGCGCACGTCGCTCGCCTGGCTCGTCACCTGCGTGCGCAGGCCGGTCCGGAGCGGGCCGAGCTCGAGATCTCCGTCGACGAGACCGCCACGCCAACCAGCCTGGCCGAGCACGCGTACCTGGCACTCGAGCTGCGCCGCCTCGGCGTCGACTGGGTGTCGCTGGCGCCACGCTTCGTGGGCGCCTTCGAGAAGGGCGTCGACTTCATCGGCGACCTCTCTCGCTTAGCAGCCGACCTCGCCGGCCACGGCAGTGTCGCGGCGGCGCTCGGTGACTACAAGCTGAGCCTGCACTCCGGCTCCGACAAGTTTGCCGTCTACCCCATCGCCGCCGCGGCGCTCGGCGCGCGCGTCCACCTCAAGACCGCCGGCACCTCCTACCTCGAGGCCCTGCGCGTCGCCGGGGCCGTGGAGCCCGAGCTGCTGCACGCGGTGGTGCGACTCGGGTTAGAGCGGTTCGAGGACGACGTGAAGAGCTACCACGTCAGCGGCAGCCCCGACGGCGTGCCTGACCCCGATACCCTGCCCGGCAGCGCGTTGCTGGCGCTGCTCGAGCAGCGCGACGCGCGTCAGGTCCTGCACGTCACCTTCGGCAGCGCACTCGCGCGCCACGGCGAGCGCCTGCGGGCGCTGCTCCGCGAGCACGAGGGCGCCTACCGCGACGCGCTACGGCGCCACTTCGAGCGTCACTTGGCGCCGTTCGTCACCGCTCCTGGAGGGGGAACCCCATGACAGCCTTCGATCTAGGCGGGCGCGTCGCCGTCGTGACCGGCGGTGCCGGCACGCTCGGCCTCGCCATGGCGCGGGGCCTCGCTCAGGCGGGCGCCAAGGTCGCCCTGCTCAGCCGCCGCGCCGAGGCGATCGAGGCGGCCGCCGAGGATCTGCGGCGCTCCGGCTTCGAGGCGCTCGGAGTGAGCGCCGACGTGCTCGACCCCACCTCGCTGGCGGTCGCGGCGGAGCGCGTCGAGGCCGCCTGGGGCCGTTGCGACATCCTGCTGACCGCCGCCGGCGGCAACCGCCCCGATGCGATCGTCTTCGGTGAGCGGGACCTGTTCGGCCTCACGCCCGAAGCGTTCCGCGAGGTCGTGGCGCTCAATCTCGACGGCACGCTGCTCTCGGTCCAGGCGTTCGCTCCGGCGATGGTGCGCGCGGGGCGCGGCTCGGTGATCACCATCAGCTCGATGGCAGCGCAGAAGCCGCTGTCGAGAGTGCTCGGCTACGGCGCGGCCAAGGCCGGCGTCGACAACCTCACTCGCTGGCTGGCCGTCCACCTGGCCCAGAGCTACGGCGAAGGACTACGCGTCAACGCCATCGCCCCAGGCTTCTTCGTGGGCGAGCAGAACCGGGCGCTGCTGCTGGGGCCCGACGGCCAGCCGACCGAGCGCGGAGCGAGCATCCTGCGCAACACGCCGATGGGCCGCTTCGGCGACCCCGACGATCTCGCGGGCACCGCGGTGTGGCTCGCCAGCGACGCCTCGCGCTTCGTGACCGGTGTAGTGGTGCCGGTCGACGGGGGCTACGCCGCCTTCGGAGGAGTGTGACACCGTTGCGCGGCGACGGGCTCAGCTACCCCGGCGGAGCGAACGGGGACCCGTCGGACCGGCCCTCCACGAGCGGCGGCGTGACGGTCCGCGCCGTCGCCGCGAGCAGCGCGACGCTCACCGCTGCCGAGGTGCGCGGCGCGCTCGAAGCGGGTCTGGGAGGCGGCGCTCTCGACGACCAGCGCGTGCTGGTGCTGATCCCGGACCACACCCGCACCGTGCCGTTGCCGCAGCTCTTCGCCGACGTGGTCGAGATCCTCTCCGGGGCGCGCGAGCTCACCTTCATGGTCGCGCTCGGTTCGCACCCGCCGCTCGATGATGAGCGGCTGCAGCGGCTCGTCGGCATCACGTCCGCCCAGCGGAGGGGCCGCTACCGCCACGTCGGACTCGTCAACCACGGCTGGTTCGAGGACGGGACGCTGGTCTCGCTGGGCACGCTGCCGCGCGAGCGCATCCAGGCGATCGCCGGCGAGCGCTGGCATCCGACGCTGGGCGGCGATGTCGACGTGCGCATCAACCGCGCGGTGCCCGACGCGGACCACGTCGTCATCCTCGGTCCCACCTTCCCGCACGAGGTGGTCGGCTTCTCGGGCGGCTACAAGTACTACTTCCCCGGGGTCAGCGGCGCCGACATGATCAACGTGACACACTGGCTCGGTGCGCTCTCGGGCGTGCTCGGCACGATCGGCATCGCCGACACGCCGGTCCGGGCCATGATCCACGCGGCGGCCGAGCTGGTGCCGACCGAGACGACGCTCGTCGCCCTGACGGTCGAGTCCGACGCGCTGTCCGCCATCACCATCGGCGAACCCATCGCGGCCTGGCGCGATGCGGCGGCGCTCTCGAACGAGCGCCACGTCACGCACCTGCCGCGCCCCATGCAGCGCGTGCTGGCCTGCGCGCCCGCCATGTACGACGAACTGTGGACCGCCGGCAAGGCCATGTACAAGCTGGAGCCGGCGCTCGCCGAGGGTGGCGAACTCATCATCCACGCGCCCCACCTGAACACCGTGAGCCGGGTCCATGGCGAGTGGATCGAGCGCATCGGCTACCACACGCTGCCCTACTTCCTGGAGCAATGGGAGCGCTTTCGTGACGTGCCGCTCGGGGTGCTGGCGCACTCCACGCACGTGCGCGGCGCCGGGCGCTGGGTGACGGGCCGCGAGGTCCCGCGCGTTCGGGTGACACTGTCGAGCCAGTTGAGCGCCGATACCTGCGCCCGGCTGGGCCTCGGCTACCTCGACCCCGCCGGCATCGATCCCGAGGCCTGGGCCGATCGCGAGGACGAGGGCGTGCTGCTGGTGCGCAAGGCGGGCGAGCGCCTCTACCGCGCGGCGCAGCCGCCAGACGCGACCCCGGCAGCGCAGAGGAGGAGCGCATGAGCACCACGTGGACCCTCGACCCCGACCGCTGCTTCGCCCCCGAACCGCGCCAGCGTGACATCGCTCGCACGCTCTTCGATGCGGTGCGCGACCTGCCGCTGGTGTGCCCCCACGGTCACGTACCGCCCAGCTTGCTGGCCGACGACGCACCCTTGGGCGATCCCGCAACCGTGCTGGTGGTTCCGGATCACTACGTCGTGCGCATGCTCTACAGCCAGGGCGTGGCCATGGAGGATCTCGGTCTGGCCCGCAGCGATGGCGGCCCCAGCGAGCACGACCCGCGCGCCATCTGGCGCCGCTTCTGTGAGCACTTCCACCTGTTCGCCGGCACCCCCACGGGGCTCTGGCTCAAGCACGAACTGATCGATCTGTTCGGCGTCGAGGAGCGCCCGTCGGGGAGCAACGCCGACGCGCTCTTCGACCACCTGAGCGAGCGCTTGCAGGATCCGGCGTACCGGCCGCGGGCGCTCTTCGAGCGCCTCGGGGTGGAGGTGCTGTGCACCACCGACGCGGCCACGGACAGCCTGGGGCAGCACCAGCAGCTCCAGGCCGAAGGTCTCTCGGTACGCCCGACGTTCCGACCCGACGCGGTGATCGATCCGACGCGCGACGATTGGCGCGCTGCGCTCGACCTCCTGGCCGAGCGCAGCGGCGTCGACGTGCGTGATTACGGCGGGTACCTGCGAGCGTTGGAGGCGCGCCGCAGCGCCTTCCGTGGCGCCGGTGCGACCGCCACCGATCACGCCGCCTTCGCCGCCGACGTTCGGTGGCTCGATGCCGAGAGCGCCGCGGCCACCTTCGATCGTCTCCTGTCGGGACGCGCCGACGCGCTCGACCGGGGACGCTTCGCGTCGCACATGCTGGCCGAGATGGCCCGCATGTCGGCCGACGACGGCCTGGTCATGCAGCTACACGTGGGTTCGTTGCGCGATCATCACCAGGCCCTGTACGAGCGCTTCGGCCGCGACGTGGGGGCCGACATCCCCGTCGCCACCGAGTGGACCCGGGCACTCCGGCCGCTCCTCAACCGCCTCGGCGCCGACCCGGGCTTCCGGCTGGTGCTCTACACGCTCGACGAGAGCACCTACAGCCGCGAACTCGCCCCCCTCGCGGGGCACTACCCGGCGCTGCGACTCGGCGCGCCGTGGTGGTTCTTCGACTCGGTGCTGGGCATGGAGCGCTTCCTGGATGCGGTCGTCGAGACCGCCGGCATCTTCAACCTTGCCGGCTTCAACGACGACACGCGCGCCTACCCGTCGATCCGCGCCCGTCACGACGTGTGGCGGCGCGTGAGCTGCAACTGGTTAGCGGGACGGGTCGCGCGCGGCCTCATCGACGAGGACGTGGCGCCCAGCCTGGCCCGGGCGCTGGCCTACGATCAGGCGAAGGCGACCTACCGGCTGCCCTGATGGGCGGTCCGACGCGTCCTCCCGAGGTCGTAGACTCGCCCATGCCTGGAGCCCGCGCTGCTCGCGCCTGGATCCTCACCGGCGGCTGGCCGGGCCACGACCCGGAGGGTGTCGCGGCCTGGACCGCGCAGCGCCTGCAACGCCTCGGCCTCGCCAGCGAGGTGGTGCACGATCTCGACGTACTCCTCGAGCCGGGCGCCCTCGACGCGCTGACGCTGATCGTGCCGAACTGGAGCATGGGCGAGATCAGCAGCGACCAGGCCGCGGCGCTCGTCTCCGCCGTGGAGCGCGGTCTCGCTGTGGTAGGCACCCACGGCGGCATGGGCGACGCCTTCCGCAACTCGCTGCCCTACCAGTGGCTGGTCGGTGGGCAGTTCGTCGGCCACCCGGGTGACGTATGCCCGCACCGCATCACCTTTGAACCGGGAAGCCCGCTGCTGGGCGACCTCGCCTCGATCACGCTGGTGAGCGAGCGCTACGTCATGCTGGTGGATCCCGCGGTGAGCGTTCACGCGCGGCTGACCTTCGACGACGACCCGCTGCCGTGGCTCGAGGGCGTGCAGGTCCCGGTCGCCTGGACCCGCCGCTGGGGTAGCGGCCGCGTGGCGTACATGAGCATCGGCCACACGCTCGACGACCTGCGGCAGCCAACCGTCACGACGGCCTTCGATCGGCTCGCCGCCTGGGCGGCGGGCGTGTCGCGGTGAGCCGATGACGGACGCGCCGGTGAAGACCCGGCGCCGCCGGTACTCTGGATGCAGAGGGTGGTCGCGCATGACGGGCGCAGCCCGCCGTACCGACCGACGAGGCGCGACGGCGCGCCCCGTCGGCCACCACACGATGCACGCACCGAAAGGGATGATCGCATGACGATATCGCTCAAGTCCGACGCCGCCTACGCGCTGCTGGTGCCGACCAGCATGGGAGTGCGTCTGACGCCCGAGAACGCGCAACCGTTCCACGCCGGTGAGCGCTTCATCATGCAGGTCACGAGCGCCGAGACGAACGTGGCCAGCATCTCGTCGCTGCTCGGACTCCGGGTCAAGGTGCTCACCGCCCTCGTCGAGGACAGTCCGGTGGCGCGCATGATCCGCGACGACCTGTCGCGGCGGGGTATGGACATCGAAGCCACCCTCGTGCCCCAGGGCGACCCCTGGGGCTATCGCCACCAGTTCAACCTCGCCGACAGCGGTCTGGGGGTGCGTGGCCCGCGCGTGCACAACGACCGTGCCGGCGAGGTCGGGCGTACGCTCGACGTCGAGGACTTCGATCTGGAGAAGATCTTCGGGACCGAGGGCGTGGCGCTGATGCACCTGTCGGGCCTGATCGCGGC
>SKMG01000353.1 GCA_007121175.1 Trueperaceae bacterium
CGAGCGCGCCGCGGCCCGGTAGGCCCAAGTACCACGCCGGCGCGCCGGTGGCGGCGTAGAGCGCTGCCTCGAGCGGCACGCCGCAGGCCACCGCGCCGCGCACCGCAGCGTCCATCGTCAGCACGCTGCCCGCGAGCGTGCCGTCGTCGAGCCGCGCGGCGCCGTTGGTGATGGTGACGCGCTGGCCGCCGAGGTCGGTGGTGCCGCTGGAAGCGCCGCTGGCGCGGATCGCATCGGTGATCAGCACCAGGCGCTCCCGCGCCGCGAAGTACGCGGTCCGCACCGACGCGCACGCCACGTGGTGGCCGTCAGCGATCAACTCGATGGCGGCTTCGGCATCGCCGAGCAGCGCCCCCACCGGTCCCGGCGTGCGACCGCCCAGGCCGCCCATGGCGTTGAACAGGTGGGTGGCGCCGTAGCGTCCGCCGGCGGCCCGCACCGCCGCCAGGAAGGCCTCGACGGTCTCCGCGTCGGCGCGCGTGTGACCGACGTTGAGCCGCACGCCGGCCTCGGCCCAGGCCGGCACCGAGGCCATCACGCCCTCGACCTCGGGCGCGACCGTGGCCAGCCTCACGACGCCGAGCGCCAGCACCTCGCGCACTCGCGCCGCATCGGCGGTGGTGGCGAAGGGGGGCTGGGCGCCGAGTCGGCCAGGGTTCACGAACGGACCCTCGAGGTGCGCTCCCAGCACTGCGGCCTCCGCCTCGCCCGGATCCGCCGCGACTGCCGCCACGCCCCGCAACGCCTCGAGCACCGCGTCCCAGGGTGCGGTCAGGGTGGTTGCCAGGAGCGCGGTCGTGCCGTGGCGCAGGTGGTGGCGCGCCAGCGTCCGCACGCCCTCCACGCCGTCCATGGTGTCGCCGCCGCCGCCGCCGTGCACGTGCTGGTCGATGAAGCCCGGGATGACGATCGGCAGCGGTTCGGCGCTCCCAGAGAGCGTATCGTCGGGCTCGAGCGCCAGCACCGAGGCGCCGAAGCGGATCCGGCCGGGCCGCAGCCCGTGCTCGGGCGTCAGCAACCAGCCGCTGAGCGTCCGGGCGCCGCCGCCCGGCGCGTCTGCTGCCGTACCGCCCAACTGCACCGTCACCCTCCCGCGCCTGACGACCAGGGCCGCACGACGATCGCGCCGTCGTGGAGGAGCGCGACCTCGTGGCGCTGGCCCGGGGTCTCGGCTGCGCCGGGGTCGCCCTGCGCGAGCGCGCCGGCGATGCGCAGCTGCGCGGCCAGGATGCGCTCGGCGTAGATCAGCGCCTTCTCGTTGCCGCTGGCCCCCGCATGCGCCATGCCGCGCAGCAGCCCGGTGACGATCACGTCACCGTCGGCCACCAGCTCGGCGCCGGCGTTCACGTCGCCGAGCACGACGATCGAGCCGCCCGAGACGATCCGGCCGCCCGAGCGCACGGTGCGGGGCACGATCACGGTCTCAGCACGCGCCTGCATCACCGCCTGGGGCGGCCTCACGTCCTTGACGACGCCGCCCGCCTCCTCGACCTTACCGGCGACCAACGCGATGTGCTCGAAGGGCACTTTCTCGGTGATCTCGACGATCACCGTGCCGGCGAGCAGCTCCGCGTGCTCGCGCAGGGCGTCGTCGAGCAGCTCGAGCGTGTCCTCGGCATGGAGCGACAGCAGGATGCCGCCGCGGGTGCCGCGCGCCCTCACTGGCCGGCCCGCACGGTCTCGACCCCGAAGTAGCCGGCGAACAGGTCGCGCGCCAGCGGCACCGCCACGCGCGAGCTCGAACCGCCGTGCTCCACGAACAGCGCCACGCCCACCTCGGGATCGCTCAGCGGCGCGTAGCCCATGAACCAGGCGTGGGTGTAGGCCTCGCCGCGGGCGGTCTGGGCGGTGCCGGTCTTGCCCGCGACCTCGACCGGGAACACGCCGGGACCCATGACGTTGCGCGAAGGGTAGTCGGTGAACATCATGCGCATGCCCTCCTGCAGGGTGCGCCAGTGGCGCCCGTCGACCTGCGTGACGAACGGCTCGAGCGGCTCGTCGCCGACCTGTCGCACCAGATGCAGCCCCACGCGCTGCCCGCTCATCGCGATGGTCTGGATCAGCTGCGCGACCTGCGCGGGCGTCGCCAGCACGTCGCCCTGCCCGATCACCGTGTTCATCGTGAAGCCCGGCAGCCAGCCGTGCTCGTACTGCGGCTGCGCACGGACCCAAGCGTCGTCGGGGATGCGGCCCGGCTTCTCCTCCTGCACCCCGACGCCCAGGATGGAGCCGAAGCCGAGCGCGCGCGCCAGCGCCACCTCCTGCTCGATGAACGGACCCCAGCCGCGCGTGGCGTTGGGCGTCGATGCGACCGCGTGCCAGAAGAAGGTGTTGCAGGAGTCGGCGATCGCGTGGCGCACGTCGTACATGCCCTTGTCAAAGGTCGCCCAGTTGCGGAAGGTGATGCCCCCGAGCCGGAAGCCCGCGCTGCACGAGAAGCGCGAGCTCGGCGAGATCCAGCCGCCGTCGAGCAGCGCCATCGAGGTCACGAGCTTGAAGGTCGACGCCGGCGCGAACGCTTCCACGGCGCGGTTCTGCAGCGGTTTGTGGACGCTGTCGGTGAGGTAGCGGCCCACCGCCTCGGGGTCGATCGGTCGCTTGGCGAAGACGTTCTGATCGAACGTCGGCACCGACGCCATCGCGAGGATCTCGCCGCTCCTGGGGTCGAACACCACCATCGCGCCGTGCACGACGCTCTCGAGCGGCCGGCCTACGCGCTGCCGGTCTTCGTTGACGTAGCGTAGCGCCCCGACCAACACGTCCTCGGCCAGCCGCTGGACCGCCGGGTCGATGGTGAGCACCAGATCCTGTCCGGGAGTGGCGCTGTCGATCACCGTGGCGCGCAGCGGCACGCCGCGCGGGTCGACCTCGACCAGCCGCATGCCGGCCTCGCCGTAGAGCCACTCCTCCCAGGTCGCCTCGATCCCCATCACTCCAGCCAAATCGTCCATGCCGTAGCCGGGGTTGCGGTCGGGATCGGCCTGCGAGGTGTAGCCGATCACTTGGGCCGCGAGGTTCGTCGGGTAGGTGCGCTCGATGCGCTCGCGCAGGTAGAGGTTGCCCTGCCCAGCGATGCGCTCCTCGACGGCCGGGACCAGGGCATCGGGGATGTTCCAGGCCAGGACCGCGCCGTTGAGGCGCTCCTCGAGCCGCGACGCATCCGGCGCCCGCGGCTCGTCGGCTAAGCCGAGGAAGGCTCTCAGCCGCTCCCAGCCGTCGATCTCGCCGCCCCAGTACATCAGGTCGTAGGCGACGCGGTTGTCGGCCAGGACGGTGCCGTCGCGCGCCACGATGCGGCCGCGCAACGGCGTGATGCGGCGCTCCTGGGTGAAGTTCTGTTCGCTGCGGTAGGCGTACTCCTCCGCCATCGCGATCTGCAGGTACATGAGCCGCCCCACGTAGATCGCCATGATCGACAGCATCAGCGCGAGCATCAGCCTGACGCGCGGCAGGATGCCGACCTGCGGGTCCTCTTCGGGCTTGCGGCTGCCGGGGACGTACTCCTTGGGCGCCCGCCGGCCGATGAAGGGTCGCCGACGACGCGGCTCGTCGGTCTTGCGCCGACCGCCGGCCACGCCGCGTCGCCCGCCCTCGGAACGCCTCACAGCAACTCCCGCTGCAGCAGCCGGGTGCGCTCGAGCAGCGCGAAGCCCCACGGCAGCAGCGCCATCGCCGCGACGACCGTGAAGGCCATGTCCAGCGCTGCGATCGCCAGCGCCGTGGAGAGGGCTCCGAATCCGCCGGAGAGCCACGCCAGCAGCAGCAGCACCACGAACCACTTGCCGGAGACGGCGGCGAGCACCGCCAGCGAGCGCTCGAGGAACCCGTCTTGCGAGAGTTGGGCGCGTACCGTGGTGGCGACCAGCGCAGCTGCGGCCAGACCGAGCGCGTGGACGCCCAGGGCGCCGTGGCCGATCACGTCCTGCAGCAAGCCGAAGCCGTACCCGACCAGCACCAGCTGCCACCCGGGCAGTCGGTAGAGCAAGGTCAGGACGCCGATCAGGAACAGATCCGGCGGAGGCAGCGGCGCCATCAAGGCCGCCAGGAAGCCCTGCGAGAGCACGAGGAGCAGGTAGAACAGCGCCAGCCGCACGGACCCAGTGTACCGAGGCGCCGCACGGCAGCGAGCGATAGGCTTGATAGCATGCCCATCCTGCTCATCCACGGCGGCGCCGGCCGCATCGAGGATGCCCGTCTCGAAGCCTACGCGCGCGGCCTGCGGGCTGCCCTGGACGACGGCTGGCAGGTGCTGTCGCAAGGCGGCTCGGCGCTCGACGCGGTGGTGCGGGCCGTCGCCACCATGGAAGCCGACCCCGAGGCGTTCAATGCCGGGGTCGGAGCGAGCCTCACCCGCGACGGTACCGCTGAGTGCGACGCCTGCGTGGTCGACGGCCGGGACGGCCGCAGCGGCGCGGTGGCGGTGGTGACGCGGGCCCGTTCACCCGTCGCCCTCGCCCGGCAGGTGATGGAGAGCAGCCCGCACGTGCTGATCGCCGGCCCTGGTGCCGACGCGTTGGTGGCCTCGCCGATCGAGAACTCCTGGCTGCACACCGAGTACTCGTTGGCGCGTCTCGAGCGCTGGCGGGAGCGGGCGCGGGCGAAGCGCGCGCGCGCCCGCGGCGGCGCCGACACTGGCGCCGTGACTGGCGTCGAGACCGCCGGCGCCGAGACCA
>SKMG01000243.1 GCA_007121175.1 Trueperaceae bacterium
CCGGTGGAGAGGGCGCTGACCGTGGCGATGCAGGCGGCTAGGTACCAGAAAGCCACCGTGCGCCTCGCCTGCGCGGCGCTCATCGAGGCCTCGGCCCGTCCGGGCGTCGCTGGCAGCGGCCTTCGCGTGTCTGGCACCGCCCCGTAGCGTTCGGGATCGCGCCGGAAGAAGATCAGGCCGAGCGGCACGATGGTGAGCGCGACCAGGCCGCCCAGCGCGGCGTACGCCGCCCGCCAGCCGAGGGCGGTGACCAACGCCTCGATCAGCAGCGGGAAGAAGGCCGTGGCTGCGGCCATGCCGATCCCTGCGAGTCCGATCGCGAAGCCGCGCCGTCTGACGAACCAGAGAGTGATCGCATGGAGGCTCGTGAGTCCGAGCGCCCCCTGGCCGAGGCCGCGTATCAGCACGAAGCCGATGGCCAGGCTCGTGAGGTCGCGCACGCTCGCCATCCACAGGCATGCCAGCGCCAGCCCTGTGGCCGAGACCGCGACCAGGACGCGCGGACCCCACCGGTCGAGTGCCCGGCCCACGAACGGCAGGGCGACCGCACCGGCCAGCGTGCCGAACGTGTACAGCAGCGACACGGTGCCGCGTTCGGCGCCGAGATCGGCCAGGATCGGGTCGAGGAAGACCGATACGCCCAGCGTCTGACCGGGGGTCGTCATGATCATGCCGAGCGTCGCGACCGCGAGGACGATCCAGCCGTAGAACACCGGGCTGCGTTCGACGAGGCGCGATCGCTGCGGGCGCTGAGCCATTCGCGCAGCCTACCGCCTGGGCCTCCCGGTTTCGCTCGCGGCGGCACCGAGGTCGGTGCACGGCGCAACCACACCGGCCGCCGACGACGTAGGCCGGAAGCGATCGGTCGCTCTGATGGACTTGTATCCTTTGATCGTGAGGGCCTCGATGAAGCGTCGATGAAGCTGCTCGTGAACTCAGTGATGTACCGTCGGGCACGAAGGATTCAGCTAATTCGGACCTGGGGGTCGAGGTGTGTACATATGTCTGCTACGCGCACACGTACTCCGAACCGGGTGCGTAGAATAGAAGCATGATGGCTGCACAGACTTCCACCACCCATGATCTACTCGAACTGTTTCGCGTCGTGCTGCAGGCCGCGCGAGACACCGACCGCCTGCTCAACTTGTGGCTCGAGAAGGAGCTGCGGTTGACCATGCAGGATCTTTCGGTCCTGCAGAGCATCGCGGTCGGCGTCGAGTACCCCACCGACATCGCCGCCCGCCTCAACCAGGCCTCGCCGACGGTTTCCCACGTCATCAGCCGGCTGGTCGGGCGCGGTTTGATCGAGCGCGAGCGCGGTTCCGACGACGGCCGCAAGCGCCGGCTCCTGCTCACCGACAAGGGTCGCAACACGCTCGAGAAGGCCCACGAGACCATCGAGAAGTCGATGGCCGACGGCCACTTCCGGCTGACCGACAAGGATGTGGCTCGTACGCAGCGCGCCCTCGAGAAGTACATGAAGGTGATGCGCTTCGGCGCCTGAGTCTACGGACACGTTCGGCTGGTGGAGCGCTCTGCTTCGCCAGCCTTTTGCGTGCTGCGGTCGCTGAGTGCGTGCTGCGCTCGCTTAGGAGGTCTCGAGCATGGTCGCCATCCACGTTGTGCTCCTCGTCCTCGGTGCGATCATGCTGGTCACCGGCTTGGTGCTGGTGATCCGCTTCGGTAGGCGCCACCAGGTGCTCCAGCCGCGAGCCAAGACCGTGCGACAGCGCCCGCGCGGGCCGGCTGGCCAGCATCAGGCATTGCTCGGAGCGCTCCTCGTCGCGTTCGGGTTGCTGCTCACTATCTTCGGCGCCGTCCTGACCTTCGCACCCCGCACCGCGGTTCCGTAAGCGACGAGAACGTCGTGCAGCACGCTCGATTCGCCTCTTGAGCGTGCTATACGAGGGGTAGGCGGCCGGACGGATGGGAGCGTGAAGCGCGAGCGAGACGGCGCTACTGTGTGCGCTCGACGGCCTCGGGCGCAGGCACCACTTCCGGCGATGAGCCTGAAGCGTCTGACCCTCGTCGCGCGACGACCATGAACGGTTCTGAGCCTTCGGAGATACCCGAGTTCGACATCGTGCCCGAGCAAGTCGACTACGCGGCGGACGTCTCGGACGTCCTCCACGCAGCCAACGGCTACCCGCCGCACGCGGGGCGCAGAGTGCGTCATCGCGAGTTCGCCGCCGGCCGGGTCTCGCGTTTTCCCGAGGGGCAGTTCGCCGCGCTCAGGCGCCAACGCGGACGGGACAGGGTGGTCGGCGTGGCCATCACCATGCGCACAGACCGCTCGCCGATGGCTGATCCGCTCCCGTGGCACGAGGTTGTCGGTGACTATGGCCTCCCCCACCACGAGCCGACGGGCCGCTGGCTCTACGGCGTCGAGATCGCCGTCCACCCGTCGTACCAGCGGCGGGGTGTGGGGAGCGCCCTCTACCGCGCCCGCCTGGCGCTCGTCGAGGAGCTGGGCCTCGAAGGGTGGTACGCCGGCGGCATGCTCATGGGCTACTACCGGCACGCCCACCGGTTGAGCCCTCGCGCCTACGCCGAGCGGGTGATCGACGGCACGCTGGACGATCCCACCGTGACGATGCAGATGCACCGTGGGCTACGCCCCGCGGGCATCATCGAGGACTACTACCCCGAGAAGAAGGCCGGGAACTGCGCGGTGCTGCTCATCTGGCGACCGGACGCAGCGCCAGCGCGCTCTCGCGCTGGCGTTCGGCGCCGGCAGACGGCCCGGGCCGACGCCGCCCGACGGATGCGAGAGACGGCCTGAAGCTCGTTCTCGCGCCGCGCGGCTCAGCAGCCGGTACCGAGGTGTAGACTCGCGGCCGCATGGCGGACCCGCCCCTCCCCGAGCACGAGACCGGCAATGAGCCCGGGTCGCCAGAGGCCGAGGCGCCCCGCTCTCGGGTGGTGACCGATGCTGCGGTGCCGCGCGGCCCGGTGCCTGCCGATCCGGTCCCTCCGGGGGCCGTGGCGAGCGTCGACTCGCTACCTGACGAGGTGCTGGCTCAGGTCCGCCGCACCATGCGCGTCTCGGTCTTCGAGGGCTCGTTCACGCAGGTCTTCCTGAACTGGACCTCGGGCTCGGTGCTGATCGGCTACATGCTCCACGCTGGGGCGCGGCCCGCCGAGATCGCCCTGGTCGGAGCAGTGCCGCTCCTGGCGCAGGTCGCCTCGCCCGGCGCCGCCTACCTGGCTGCGGTGCTCGGCCAACGCAAGCTCCTGACGGTGCTGATGGCACTGGTGTCACGCACCAGCTGGCTACTGGCGGCCGCAATGCCGGCGTTGCCGGTGCCGCAGGCGCTGCAGCCGCTGTTCCTGATCGCGCTGGTGCTCGTCGCCAGCCTGTTCCTCGCCAGCAACGGCACCCTGTGGACGGCGTGGATGGGCGACGTCGTGCCCGAGCGCGAGCGGGGGCGCTACTTCGGTCTGCGCACCGGCATCACCGGCGTCGTCGGCATGCTCGCCAACCTCGGCGCGGGCTGGTGGCTCGACCGCGTCGGCGCGCCGCTCTCGTTCCAGGCCGTGTTGGTAGCGGCGGTGGGTTCGGGGTTGGTCGGGGTGTGGCTCTACACGCGCCAGTACGACCCGCCTACCGCTCGCGAGGAGCTGCGGCTGCGCGACGTGCTCCGAGCACCGCTGCGCGACGCGGGCTTCCGGCGCTACCTGACGTTCGCGGTGTACTGGATGTTCGTCGTCTTCCTGGCTGCGCCGTTCGTGTTCCCCTACTTCCTCGACGAACTGCGCCTCAGCTTCACGCAGGTCGCCATCTGGTCGACGATTGCCGCGAGCGCATCGATGCTCACGACCGTCGGCTGGGGCCGTGTGGCGGACCGCGTGGGCAACAAGCCCGTGCTGGCGATCGGCACCTTCGTGGCCGGCGTGGCTCTACCCGTCACCTGGATCCTGGCCGGGGCCAGCGGCTGGATCGGCTTCATCTGGCTCGCTGCCGTCTTCGACGCCATCGCGTGGGGCGCGATCGGCCCGGCGATCTTCAACCTCGCCTTGGTCTCGGCGCCACGCAGGAACCGCGTCGTGTTCATCGCCGCCTCCAGCCTGGCGACGGGCGTCGCCGGCTTCCTTGGCGGCACCCTCTCGGGACCGCTGCTGCTCGCCTTCCAGGGCTTGGTCGGGGCGGGCCCGGGGTGGCTGGCGTACGCCTACCTCTTCGGACTCTCGGGCATGCTGCGGGCGTCGGCTTGGTTGCTCCTGCGGCGTGTCCCCGAGGCGAACTCGTGGCGCACCCGCGAACTGCTGCGCAGCATGCGAACCGGTTGGAAGGGCGTCGGCTTCCCGTGGCGCTCGTGAGGTGCCCGGCAGCGATCCGGTGCTCTTCCGGCGCGCAGACCGCTTCAGCGCAGCAGCGCGAGGCTGACCGCCGTCGCCGTGTAGAGCGGTAGCGCCGCGGCACCGAACGCCACCGCTTCGGGGCCACGGTCGCCGACGAGCAGACGCAGACGGTGCTCCCCGGTCGCCCGGCTGCGCTCGGCCCGATAGCGGTCTTCGGTGCGCCGTACCAGGGTCGTCAGGACCTCCCTGGGCATCCGGCCGTCGAAGACGTAGGCGTCGGGGTCGAGCAGGTTCTCGAGCACCACCAGGCCCCGGGCCAGGGCGCGGGCGGCTTCGTCGATCCAGCCGTC
>SKMG01000206.1 GCA_007121175.1 Trueperaceae bacterium
TCGGCCCGTTTGAGGTCGGCGCCTGCCCCGACAGTGCCGCCGGCAAGGACGTCGTGAACCGCATCGTGGTGTACGAGGCAGGCACCACGACGGTGATCGGCCAGACCGATCTGCTTCCCACCGAGCGCAGCGCGATATCGGGGATCGTCGGCGGCTTCCTCGTCGACCGGGAGACGCTGCCCGATGGCCACTCGTTCACCGATCCGAGCTTGACACTCGACGGCGTTCCCGTCGCGTTCTCGATCAGCGAGGACGGCGACAGCTACACCCTCACCAGCGTCGACATCGCGGAGCCAGGGACGTACCGCCTCCGCAAGACGATCGTCCGCGATGCGGGCCTCGTCTGCGAACCCGGGCTGATGGTCGTCAACAGCGCCCACTTGGTGGACGGCGACGGGATCATCGTCGGCACGCCATCCGAGGCCACCATCCTGTTGCTTTGCACGCCCGTGGTGGGCGGCCAGGGCTGTACCCCCGGCTTCTGGAAGAACTGGACCGGGGCGCCCCCGGGACTGCAGCCGAACGCGTGGGCGGCGACGGGCTACCACTGGAGCGACCCGTTCACGGAACCCGGCTTCGTGGACGCCTTCCGGAACCGCACCCTCCTCCAGGTCCTCGACCAGGGCGGCGGTGGCAGGAACGCCCTCGGCCGGCATACGGTGGCCGCGCTGCTGAACGCCGCGCACCCGAACGTCGCGTACGATCTCACCGCCGCTGAGGTCGTTTGGATGTTCAACGATGTCATCCAGAACGACGGCGACGTCAACGGACTGCGGATCCTGTTCGAGTCCTACAACGAGCAGGGGTGTCCGCTGAACGCGGCCGTCTACTGACGCGCCGCGCATACGCCGCGCGTATGCGCGGCGTAGTTGGTGCACAGGCGCAGCGCTGGCCCAGCGGGAGACCGGGGGCCAGCGCTCGACGTGTCGCTGATCCGGCGCCTGCAACGAGATTCGAGGCCTGACTACAACCCACTGTCGAGCCGGCATCGGGTGCCCGTAGTCCGGCAGGCATGGTGGCGGGCCTTGCGCCACGAGATATCGGCTCGCCAGCGGTCGGGTGCACGGTGGTCACGGTTGGTCTACCATGCGATTACGCCCTCTAGACGACCATTGCGCCGAGAGGAGGGGTCGGGTCGATGCTCTCCGTTCGACTGCTCGGAGGTTTCGGGCTCGAGCGCGACGGCGTCGTGATCCACCTGGGCTCGGCGCGGGCGCAGGCGGTCCTCGCGTACCTCCTGCTCCACCGGGAGCGTCCGCACGAGCGCGCACGGTTGGCGTCCATACTGTGGCCCGACTCCGATGAGCAGCAGGCGCGAACGAACCTGCGGCAGACACTGCACCTGCTGCGCCGGACGCTCCACGATGCAGACCGCTTCTTCGTTCTGGACGGTCAACGGCTGCAATCGCGCAGCGGCGCCCCAGTTGAACTCGACGTGGCGCGCTTCGAGCGCTCCGCTGCAGCAGCAGAGCAGACGATCGACGCCGCCGAGAGCTGGTCGGAACGTGAGCGGCTCGAGGACGCCGTTCGGCACTATCGCGGCGAACTCCTGCCCGAGATGTTCGACGCATGGCTCGAGGAGCCGCGCGAGCAGCTGCGCGAGGCGTACGCCGGTGTGCTCGAGCGGATCGTGCAGATCAGCGAGGCGCAGCGAGACTACCGTGCCGCGCTTCACTACGCGCAGCGCTGGGCCCAACACGACTCGCTCGTCGAGGAGCCCTACCGGTGCCTGATGCGGCTCTACGCCCTGTGTGGCGAGCGCGCGAAGGCGATGCACGTCTATCACAGCTGCTCCTCGCTCCTGCTGCGCGAGGTCGGTGGCGAGCCCAGCCGGCGAACGCAGGCGGCCTACGAGCAGGCGATGCTCTTGGATCGAGATACTGACGCGCGAGCGGGGCCGGCAGGCGATGCTGGCCGCGACGTCGTCACCGTCGACGCAGTACGCCCGCCGGCCACCGGCGAGGCGGGATGGGCGGTCACCGCTCTCGGCGGCAGACCGGAGGCCACCGTGAACGCCGCGCCGTTCGTCGGCCGGGCGCCTGAACTGGCGCGCCTCCGAGCGGCCTGGCGGCAGGCCAGCGACGGCAGGCCCTCGCTGGTCTTCGTGACCGGCGACTCCGGCATCGGCAAGTCGCGCCTGGTCGAGGAGTTCGTGCGCGGGCTTCGCCGAGGCGAGGGGAGCGTGGTCGGCACCCGCTGCTACGCCGCGGAGGGAGCGCTTGCGCTCGCGCCCGTGGCGGCGCTCCTGCGCGAGCCAACGCTGGTCGCTTCGCTCGCCGAGCTCGCTCCGCCCTGGCGCAGAGAGCTGAGTCGTCTGCTGCCGGAGCTGGCCGATCAGCGCGGTCCGCCGCCCGATCCGCTCACGGAGCCCTGGCAGCGCACGCGCCTGTTCGAGGCCATGGCGCGCCCAGTGCTGGCCCGCCAGCCGATGGTGCTGGTGATCGACGACTTGCAATGGTGCGACCGCGACACGCTGGAGTGGCTTCGGTTCCTCTTGCGTTTCGATGCGAGTGCGCGCCTGCTGGTGGTGGCCGCCGCCCGCTCGCACGAAGTGGGTGACAACGCGGCGCTGGTGAGGCTCCTCGCCGAGCTGCGGGACGAAGGGCAGATCTGCGAGTGCGAGCTGGGTCCGCTGAGCGAGGCCGAGACGGCATCCTTGGGACGCAGCCTCTGGCGTGGCGAGCCGTCGTCCGGCGCCTTGGCCGGCCTGTTCGAGCAGACCGAGGGCGTCCCGCTGTTCGTCATCGAGATGCTGCGAGGCGGTCCGGTGGCGCGGCCCGACACTCCAGCCTCGACCGATGCCGATGGGGCGCTCGCAGGACCGTTGCCTCCGAGGCTGCGCGCCGTGATCGCCTCGCGACTCGAGCAGCTTGCGGCAGCGAGCGCGGAGTTAGCGAGCATGGCGGCCGTCATTGGACGCGAGTTCGGCTTCGAGCTGCTCGTGGAGGTGAGCGGCCAGAGCGAGGAGACGGTGTTGCGGGGCCTCGACGACCTGTGGCGCCGACGCATCGTGCGCGAGGTCACCGCCGGTCAGTACGACTTCAGCCACGACCGACTGCGTGAGGTGGCCTACGCCGGGTTGAGCTTGACGCGCCGGCGGCTGCTGCATCGCCGTGCCGCGGAGGCGCTCGAGGCCCTCGCGGCGGAGCGCGGCGGCGAGGCGAGCCGCCAGCTCGCGCATCACTACGTCCTCGCCGAACTCCCCGAGTGCGCGATCCCGCACTACCGCAGGGCCGCCGAGGCGGCACGGGCGCTGTACGCGCACGAGGAGGCGGCCGCCCGGTACGAACGCGCCCTGGAGCTGCTCGAGAGCCTTCCCCCAGCCCCGGACGGCACGGGCGAGTCGGACGCGATCGCCAGGCGGCTGCTCGAAGGTCTCGGCGATGTGCGCCAGCTGCAGGGGCTGCACGAGGTGGCGCGGGAGCACTTCGGCGCAGCGCTGCAGCGTGTCCAGCCGAAGGCCTTCGTCGATCGGGCGCGGCTGTGGCGCAAGATAGGCGAGACCCTGGTGTCGCAGCACCGCTACGGCGAGGCGTTCGCCGCGCTCGACTCCGCCGAGCAGGCGCTCGGTGAGGAGGATGCAGAGGCCAGCATTCCTTGGTGGCGCGAGTGGATCGACATCGGACTCGCCCGCAGCTTCGCGCACCAGTGGAAGGGCGAGCTGGACGCGAGCGAGGGGATACTCAGGAGCTTAGAGGACCCGATGCGGCGGCACGGCACGGCGACGGAACGGGGCCGGTGGCTCGTGATCCTCGCGATGGTGGTCTTGAACCGAAACGGCGTGACCCATTCCGAGGAGGTCGAGATGCTCCTCCGGGCCGCGCTGGTGGAGGCTGAGGAGAGCGAGAGCGCGTACGTTGCCGTTGCCGCGCGCTTCTTGCTCGGCGCCGCGCTGCTGTGGCACGACGACCGCGGGGAAGCCCAGCCGGAGCTCACGGCGGAGGCTCGGACGGAGCTCGAGCAGGCCCTAGCCGACTGCGAAGCGGCGGGCGAAGCGGTGGTGCGCGTCAGCTGCCTCGCGTCGCTTGGCTTTCTGCACCGGCTAGGGGGTGATCGCGAGGCCACCCGGGCGTACGCCCTACGCACGCTCGAGGCAGCGACGGCGCTAGAGATGCCCCAGTACGCGGGCGCCGCGCACGGCCAACTGGCGTGGCTGGCGTGGCGGGCAGGTGATTATGCGACGTGCGAGCGCGAAGGACAGGCAGCGCTCAGGAACTGGCAGTCGGGCTACTCGCACCCGCTGCAGTGGGTTGCGCGGTTGCCACTCATGGCAGTATGGCTGCGTGAAGGGAAGCTCGACGAGGCGCTCGCGTGCGTGGTGCCGCTGCTCGAGCCAGGCCGGCAGCGCCTCCCCGTGCCGCTCGCCGAGGCGCTGGCGGCAACGGTGGGGGGAGATGCCCAACCCGAGGCGAGAAGGGCGGCCCTCGAGCGCGTTCTGCTCGCGGCGCAGCAGACACGTCGGCTGTGATCGGCGACGGGTAGATGGCGTGCACGAGCGTCTGACTGGATGCGTGACTTGTGAGAGCCCGTCAGGAGGGTGGGAGTGACGCTCGTCGTCGCCGCGATCGTGCGCTCCGGACGGACGGTCCTGCTCGCCCAGCGGCCGCCCGAAGACCCGCTCGGCCCGCTCTGGGAGTTCCCCGGCGGCAA
>SKMG01000136.1 GCA_007121175.1 Trueperaceae bacterium
ACGCGCAAACGCTGATCGTCGACGCCGCCCGCCACCCGCAGGGCGAACGACCCTGCGGATGGCGAACGTCGGGGCATACGCTGGCACGCCGAGGTGCATCCATGACCGTCGAGCTCGTCGGCGGGATCGGCGTCTTCCTGTTCGGCATGCTGCTGCTCTCCGACGGCCTCAAGGCCGCGGCGGGTCCGGCGCTGCGGCACGCGCTGGCGCGCTTCACGAGCAACCGCTTCGCCGCCGTGGCCGCGGGCGCCGTCACGACGACGGTCGTCCAGTCTTCCACCGCCACGACTATGACGACGATTGGGCTGGTCGCAGCCGGCCTGCTGCCTTTGCGCAATGCCATCGGCGTGATCATCGGTGCCAACCTCGGCACCACCTCGACAGCCTGGATCGTCGCCTACTTCGGCCTCAAGGTCGACATCTCGGCCATCGCCACGATGGCGGTGGCGTTGGGCGCGCTGCTGCGGCTCGTCGGCCGCGATCGGCTCGCCGCCGCCGGCCAACCGCTGGCCGGCTTCGGAATGCTGTTCCTGGGCATCGGCCTGATGCAGACGGCCATGGCCGGCGCGGCCGAGAGCTTCACCGTCCCCGACATGGGTGGGCAGCCTGTCCTAGGGGCGATGGTGCTCGTGTTCGTGGGTGCGGCCATGACGATGGTCATGCAGTCGTCGAGCGCTGCCGTGGCCACCACGCTGACGGCGCTCGCGGGAGGCGTCGTCGGTCTCGAACAGGCCGCAGCGCTCGTCATCGGCCAGAACATCGGGACCGCCCCCAAGGCGCTGCTGGCCTCGCTGGGTGCCACCGTCGCCGCGAAGCGCACCGCCGTCGGTCACATTGCCTTCAACCTCGGAACCGGGGCGGTGGCGCTGCTGATCTTGCCGGTCTTCAACTGGCTGGGGACCTGGGCGAGCACCAGAGGTGTCGAGCCGGCCCTGACGCTGGCAGCCTTCCACAGCCTGTTCAACGTGTTGGGCGTCGCCCTCGTCGTCCCTTGGCTCGGGGGCTTCACCCGCCTGGTCGTCAGGGTGGTCCCGGACGAGGGTGCTGCCCTGACCGGCTACCTCAGCCACGCCAGCGGCGCCGAACCGGCGACCGCCGTGCGCGCGGCCCGCACTACGCTGCTCATGTGCGCCACCGAGCTCGGCGACGAACTCCAGCGGCTCATCAGCCGCCCCGCCGGAGGACGCGAAGCCCAGGCCGCCAGGAAGCGGCTGCGACGAGTCGAAGACGCACTCGACGAGACGCGTAGTTTCCTGTCGCCACTGCGCTCGAACCCAGAATCGGGTGAAGACCACCGGCGCCACGTGTTGGTGCTCCACGCGCTCGACCACCTGACGGGAGCCGCCGAGCAGGCGGACAACGTGGCCAACGCGCAGCGGCTCTACCGTGTAGCCGAGATGGCGGAGCTGCGGGAGCGATTGGAGGCCGGCCTCGAGGCAATGCTCGCATGGTGCCTCCACGACGCTCCCGAGGGCGACGCCGACCACATCCTGGAGGCGTTCAAGAGCCTGGCGTTCCTGCGGCGGCAGGCGCGCGTCCGCGTGCTGCGCTGGGTAGCCACCGGTGAGATGGGCCCTAACGCGGCCGAGGCCTCGCTGGAGACGCTGGCGTGGGTGCAGCAGCTATCGCTGCACCTCCTTCGCGCCGTGCATCATCTGCGCGAGCCTGCCCCGGGCGACGAGGCGTAGTGGCAACTCAGCGCTCGACGGCCTAGGGGCCTGCGGCAGGCATGACGACCGACCTTGTGAGCGTCAGTTCGGCAGCGGTCGATCGGGGAAGAAGGCGCGCCACGCCTCGGCGCCGGGAGAGCAGACCTGCACCCGCACCACCGCGGGCGGCATCGTGAAGGTCAGGGGCCGCCGCATGGGTGTGCCGAACGCCAGCATGCCCACGATGACGGCCGTGGCCAGGCGCCGCTGCACGGTGGTGGTCATGGCCGCGAACACGGTATCGAGCCTAGCGCTTCCTGGTCGTGCAAGTGGTCTCGCGACGCTCCAGGGCGGCCGCAGGATCCGTGCGTGCCCCGGGCCGCGACGCGGCCGGCCGACCGGCATACGAATGTCCCTGGGGACTGCCCGGCTCCCCGACTAATCTTGAGTTGATCGGTCTGGATTAGGTTGCGGCTGCCTGGCCGCCCGGCCGTCCAACCGTCTGGCCGCCGGCTGCCGGCCGCGGCGTCAGGCCGTCGCCCCGGCCGCTGCACGTGGCCATGGCCGCGAGCCGCCGAGGGGGAGGTCGCACGAGCATGCTGGAGTCGCTGCTGCGCAACCGGAACGTCTTCATCGTCGCGCTGGTCGTGATCTTGGCCGGCGCCGTCGTGGGAGACGCCAACGCGCAGGGGAGCGCGGGGCTGCGGGTGGTCGCCACGACCGGGCACATCGGCGACGCACTCGCGCGCATCGCGCCCGAACTCGACGTGTTCGTGCTGGTGGGTCCCGGTCTCGATCCGCACACCTATGAGGCGAGCACCCGCGACATCCAGCGACTGCGCTCGGCCGATCTCGTGTTCTGGAACGCGCTCGATCTCGAGGCCCAGATGGCGCGCCAGATCCGTAGCCTGGGCGCTCGTCAGGTGGCGCTCGGCGAGCGGGTCCCTGAGGATCTGCTGCTGCCCTTCGAGGCGGGCGTGGATCCGCACATCTGGAACAGCATCGAGATCTGGACGCTGGTCGTCGAGGCGATCCTCGAGACGCTCGTCGAGCGGCTGCCGGAGCAGGCGGACTCGCTGCGGGCCAACGCCGAGGCGTACGTCGCCAAGCTCGAAGAGGCCGATGCATACGCCAGCGAGCGGCTCAGCGCGGTGCCCGTAGGACGCCGCTTCATCGTCTCGGGCCACGACGCCTTCAACTACTTCGCCGATGCCTACGGATTCGTGGCGCTGGCGATCGAGGGCATCAGCACCGCGGACGAGGCCAGCATCCAGGACCTGCGCGAGCTCGCGGACTTCATCGTCGCCAACCGGGTGCCGGTGATCTTCTACGAGAACATCACCGACCGCCAGGCGACCAACGCCTTGCGCGAAGCGGTCAGGGCGCGCGGCTGGGAGGTTCGCATCGCCGAGCGTACGCTCTACTCTGACTCGCTGGGCGACGCGCCACCGCTCGATAGCTACCTCGGTACCTTCCTGCACAACGTCGACACCATCGCCGATGCCCTCGGGGCGGAGGAATGACGCTGCTGCGGCCGACCGTTCCGCGGCCTGCCCGAGCCGGGGAGGCCGCGGAGGCGAGCGACGCGCCGTCGCGCGAGGACGCCCGCGCCCGCGACCTCGCCGGGGCCGCAGAGGGAGCCGCCTGCGCCGTCTGTGAGGCGCGCTGCTTGTCGGTCGGCTACCGCGGGGGGCTGGTGCTCAAGGACGTCGACTTCAGCGTGCCGCCCGGCGTCATCATGGCGATCGTCGGTCCCAACGGCGCCGGCAAGAGCACGCTTCTCAAGGGCGTGCTCGGCCTCGTCCCGCCGATCGCCGGGGCCGTGCGCTTCTTCGGCGAGCCGCTCGCAGCGGTGCGCCGCCGGATCGGCTACACGCCGCAGCACACCGCCGTCGACTGGGACTTCCCCACCACCGTCTTCGACGTGGTGATGATGGGGACCTACGGCGGCCTCGGCTGGTTCCGGCGCCCGGGCCGGGTCGAGCGCGAGCGGAGCTGGGCGGCGCTCGAGCGCACCGCGCTGACGCACCTGGCCGACCGGCAGATCGGCGAGCTCTCCGGCGGCGAGCGCCAACGCGCCTTCCTCGCCCGAGCGCTGGTGCAGGATGCCGATCTGTACTTCCTCGACGAGCCGCTGCAGGGCGTCGACGCGCTGAGCAAGCACACCATCATGGACGTGATGCGAAGCTTGCGCGAGCGCGGCAAGACCCTCGTGATCGTGCATCACGATCCCTCGACCGTTCGGCTGCTGTGCGACTGGGTGACGTTGGTCAACAAAGGCATCGTCGCCAGCGGACCGGTCGAGAGCACCTTCTCCGAGGCGAACGTGCGCCGCGCCTACGCCCACATGCCGACCGCGGACTGGTTCGGGGCCACAGCCTGAGGTGAACGTGCTCCTCGAGCTGCTCGGCGACCACACCGTGCGCACCGTGCTGCTCGGTTCGACGATCGTCGGCTTCGTGTCCGGTGCGCTCGGGTCGTTCGCGTACCTGCGGCGTCAGAGCCTGATGGGCGACGTGGTGTCGCACGCGGCGCTGCTCGGTATCGCCGCGGCGTTCATCGCCGGCAGCCTGGTCACCGGCAGCGGCCACCACACCTTCGCGCTGCTGCTCGGCGCAGCCGTCGCCGGCGTGCTCTCGATCCTCTTCGCGAACCTGGTGGTCCGGCACTCGCGCATCACCATGGATGGCGCCATGGCGATCTCGTTGGCACTCTTCTTCGGCGGCGGCTTGACGCTGATGCGCGTGATCCAGACCGGTCCCTTCGCGCAGCGGGCCGGGCTCGACGGCTACATCTTCGGCCGCGCCGCGGCGATCACCCGTGCCGACCTGCAGCTGATCGCCATCTTTGCGGTCGTAGCGCTCGCCTTCACCCTCGTGAACTGGAAGGTGTTCAAGCTCTACAGCTTCGACGGGGTGCTCGCCGAGCTCGTCGGCTACCGCGGCCGCCTCGTCGAGCCGCTGCTGCAGGCGACGATCGTGCTGGCGGTGGTCATCGGG